>CAJWOS010000410.1 GCA_913044235.1 uncultured Pseudomonadota bacterium | reverse complement strand
GCGCGCTCAGTTTTCGGGGTCGAGGCAGGTCATCTAGACAGGAGCCGATCGCGGCTTTGCCGAGCCTCGAACGCCCGCCTGGCATGATGGATGGGGCATTCGAGTGGATGCCCCCCGAAGGAACGGGCCCTGCATCGCAAGATCCGCGCCCACAACGAAGGGGCCGTGTAACGTTGGTTCGAGCCCATTTTCAGGTCGTCATGATTCCGGCCAGAGAGTGGCTTGGGTGCCGGTTTTGGAACCCTTCGGTCGGTCTGGGGCCCGGTGGTGACAGCGCAGGCCCTCGCCTGTGCGATGGCTTAGGATGGACCGCCCCCTTGACCGGTCCCGAGGCTTACCGTATACAGTGCGTCTGATGATCCGCGACGGGCGTGCGCGCCCGGCGCTGTAGTTCCACAGCTTGCCCCGATTGGGGAGATTCGATGCGCCAATCCGCGTCCCTCCTGCTCCTGACGTCGCTCCTCGCCACCACTGGCTGTGCGCCCTTTGATGCTGAAATCAAGGGCTCTTGGCATATATGGCTTGCGGCAAACTCCTCGAATACCGTCGACAACGAAGACTTCGAAGGGCTCGACGAAAAAGCCACTCGTTACGAGTGCGTCCGTACTTGGGACGAAGCCGACGAGCGATGGGCAGATGGCTACATCGGACCGCGGGAAGATGACGACTGGGAATCCGACCAGTTCGTCGGGAACCCATGTCAAGCGGAGCAGATTGCTGGTGCAGACACGCCCGACGATGAGTCGGACGACGAGTTCCAGCTGCTCGACGGTCTTCGGTGGATTCCACCCGAAGACAACCCGCGTACCGAGGATATCGACGAGTCCGCTGTGCCCCAGGAGCGCTTCTACATGGAAGACTACTGCTCGCAGGACATGATGCGTCGGTATGTCGAAGACTGCGGCCAGCTCAGCGCTACGGTGAGCACGGCCAACTTCCTTCGTCAAGACGGATACTACGCCATGAAGGGCGACCTGGAGCCTTGGCGTACCGAGGCCATCCTCACGGGGGAAGGCCACCTGCAGATCGCGTTTCACCAAGATGTGCAAGGCGAAGACTGGCAGCTGATCTGGACCATCGACCCCGACTTCAAGCCCGAGACCTGCATCTCATCGACCGACGGTGAGGCGGAGATCGTACAGGTCGACCAGGCCAGCTGGGTGGAGAAGTGGTCGGAAGACGAAGACGGTCACGACATTTACTACATCAACTCCGGCGCTTACCACTCCCCCGACCAGGGCGCCACCCTCTGGTACTACCCACGGGATTGGACCTCCGGGAATGGCTACGGCAAGTTTATCGGCGAGGAGTTCCTCAGCGTACAGCCGGTCGTTCGCAACGCGATCAGCGAGATCGACCCTGACCTTCTGTACGACGACGAAGACGGAAACGGCATTCCAGACGAACAGGAAGCCTTCATCGAAGCCGAAGCGGTGGCTTCGGCAGTCGACGCGGTCGGCTGGGTAGAGAACGCTGGCGCGTCTATGGGCGACTGGCAGTTCGAGACGAAGCTGGAAGACAACCTCTGGCGGCCGCTGAACACCGTGCAAGCAGGGCTTGATGGATGGACGGAGCGCAACTACTCCTGGGTCCGCATCAAGGACGGTTCGAAGATCCAGCCTGAAGGCAAGGTGTCTGGAGACTTCCAGGTGGTTCTTGCGGGTCTGGAGAGCAACAGCCGCTTTGTGGTTCAGGGTTCGTTTGAAGTCGACGAGCTTCGGGTGGACAAGTGGTCTTATCCGGTGCTTGAAGACGAGCTTCGCGCCTTGCCCCAAGGCGAAGCGTACTGCCGCTAAGGCGCCTTCATGGCTTGGCCGGGTGGCGCTAGTCGTGCTGCTCTGCTAAGAAATAGGTAACGGAGGGGAGTTTCGACTCTTCTCAACGGTTCCGATATTGCCGGGACCTCCTGACTTGCCGCGTGAGTCCCCCCCCTAATCTTGCGGCACAGGAGGCCCGGCCTCTTTTATTTTTGGTCCATGAAGTCGGTACTAAAGAGACGAGGAGGCGGTGCTGATCAGGAATTTTCCCATTCGTCTTATTGGGGTAGCGCGGTGCATGCGGCGTCCAGTCGTGGACGAGCGGCGGTCGCTTGGCACGTGGGTGCAGCGGCGCAGCCGATGCGATGGCTGGACGATCGCAAGGCGTCCGGCAGCCCTCGACCTGCCTTCAGTCCAGCGGGCCACACCTTGTCGCGATACGGTGCGCACATGAGACGGCTGTTGCCGCTTTGGCTTGTCCTGGGATGTTCCGACCGCCCGACCGGTGTGCCGGAGCCGGCCGAACCTTCGCGGTCGTCCGGTTCCCTCGAACCCGGTCAAGCCGAGCCCTCCGTGCCGTCCATCGCGTCGTCGCAGGAGGGTTGGGGAGCCGTGTTCTGGCGGGACACCGTGGCCTACAAGATGGGAGGGGGTCTCGAGGCCGTCGGTCCTCGAGGGCGAACCACCGTGCGCTTGCGAGAGCCCAAAGTGGCCCATTGTGGTGGCATTGCTATCGATGATGCCCCTGCCCATGCGGTGGTGGTGTTGCCGGAGGGAAAGCAGGGAGACATCCCCGCGAAGCCTGCGGTCATCGCGGCGTCGACTGTAGAAGCAGCGGCCTGGCGGATGGACGAAGCGCTTCCTGGCCGCGATCGCTTCACTCCGGTCAATCCAGATGCCGCCCCCGCTCTGCAGCGGGGTGTGGAGCTTGGAAGTGTGGTGAAGGTGAGGCGCTACGGTGCCCCGCCGGTCGTGGTGGTGTCCGGGCGCCGGGGCTCGGTCGGTGGCCTCCTGGTGGTCGATCGCGATGCGTCGCACATCGAAGCCATGCTGATCGCCGATGGATTTGACTCCGCCCCTCGCGTGCTGCCGCCGACCGACCTTGACGGCGATGGACACCTTGAGACCGCGCTCTTCACAGACTCGCGTGTGGTGCTTGGGCGTCTCACACTGACACCGGCGTCGGTGGGGCTGACTGGGCTCGAGTCATGGGCATGCGAGGATGGTGCCGTCGCGCCGTGAGCGAGCTCGCGAGGAGGAGTGGATGGACAATGTGTCGCACAAGGACCGGACCGATTCCGACCGCACACTCCTCCATGTTGCTGAGCGTGCGGTAGCTGGAGAGGGGCTTCCGACTACGATTGGCGGATACCGGCGAGGCCGCTTGTTGACCTACGATGCTCTGGGCACAGTCTGGTCGGCGTGGCATCTCGCAAGCGGCACACCCGCTTGGCTCGCGGTGCTTCGTCCACGGTGGATTCATCAACCAGCGATGGTGCGTCGGTTTCTCACCGTCGAAGCGATGCCATCGGTCCGAGGGTTCAGTGTATTGGACGCTGCGGTATGCCCGGCGTGTGTGCTGCGCAGCCCAGGGACTCCAGTGGGCGACATTGTTCCCCAAGGAGATGAGCCTCCGGTAACGCTGCCACTACGAGCATCGGTATTTGCCCATGGTATCGCTGCGTTGGCCGTGCTCCACGAACGCTCGAAGAGTCTCGGTGGGCCTGTTGCAGACTGGTTGACGCTCGGCTCCGACGGTCCCCAGGTCGTGTATCGGGCTCCGTTCCATGCACCGTTTACGCCCGCAGAGGAGGTGCAGGAGCTGGCGCGGGTCATCCTCGCGCTTGCGCCGGAAGCCCAAGACCCCATCGCGACCCTTGCGCATGCCTGGGTCGAGTGTCCGCCCCCAAGTGCACGAGATGGCGAGGTCCTCGTGGCTCGAGCGATGGCCTCGCATCTGGCGTGGCTGCGACATCAGCTGGTTCGCTCGCGACGGAATGCGACCCGCGGCAGCCGAGTTGCTCGCTTGAGTCGACTGTTGCGGCGGCTCCATCGTGTGAAGGCGACTCCTTTGGGACGAGCGTGAATTGCTGTGGAGCCTTCTGGGCAGGAAGTGCACGTGTGGTCCGACGGGGCTGTGCTTCGCGGTGGGCTTGCAGAGCCTGGTACCGGCGCTCCGAAGTCGGTCATCTGGAGCGCGGAGCGGGGATTAGATCCGGTGGCGAGTCGCCTCCTTGTGCGTGCATGGTCTCTTTGTCGCGGCATCGAGAAGCAGCATGCGCAGGTCGTGCAGTCTGCCTTGGGAGCCACTGCTGTCGATCCGGAGCTGTTCATTCGATGGCTTCGCTCGGCCCGCCGCCTCCGCTCGGCCCGGCTGTTGCTGAATGCTGAATCGAAAGTGCGGGTGCTTCCCAAGCTCCCGTAGAGCTCGGCCCGACCGGGGAGCGCCGATTGGACGGTCGAGCCGGTACCTTTTCAGACGCGTAGGGCGTAGTCCTGGAGCCAGTCCACGATATCGGCGGACTCGAACATGGGCTCACCGTCAATGAAGAGACAAGGTACCTGGGTACGACCCGTCCGCTCGTAGAGCGCGCGCCGATGATCAGGGTGGGTACGAGTGTCTCGCATCTCCACGTTGAGAGCGAGCTGGTCAAGGGCCCGCTGCACGATCCGGCAATATGGGCAGCTGTCGAACTTGTACAACACGAGGGTATGGGGCCCGCTCGGGTTGTGGACTGGCTGTGCCACGGGTGTCGGGCCTGGCTCGTTTGCCGGGGCGACTACCCCAGGCCCGGTGTGGACCGACGATGCTGGCGATGCTGGCGATGCTGGAGCGGCCTGACTCGGTCCCGCATCGCGCGCTGGTGATCTTGAGGGACGTCCCAACAGACGCTTGACAATCCGACGGAGCATGGTGTCCTCCAGTTGCTCCGTTGTTCCCCACCAACAGGTAAGCGTCAACCATCGGTTTTGATCCGAAGGTTCAGTTCGTGTCCGGCTGTGGGATGGTCGTGCCCCGTGCACGTCGATACGCCTTCTGCAGTCAAACGCCTCAGAGGTGGTCCGAGGGGCATTGGAGATCGCGATGGGTTTCGTGCACTTGTCCGCCCGCAGTCAGTTCAGTCTGCTCGACGGCGCCATGAGCCCCAAGGCCCTTGCAACGCAAGCTGCGGAGCTGGGTCTCCCAGCGGTGGCACTCACCGACACCTGCAACTTCTATGGTGCTTTCGAGTGCTGGAAGGCTGCCAAGGGAGCGGGGCTGGATTTTGTGCTTGGCACCACGCTTTGGCTGTGGCCTCCGGGGCTCGGTGAGCTGAATCCGCGTGAGCCAGACGGCGGATTTCACATCACGCTCCTGATTGAGGGGGGTGAAGAGGGCGCGCCCGCGGACCAAAAGTCGGCAGGCTACAAAAACTTGTGTGCGATCATCACCCACGCGATCTTCGACGGGATGCACTACCGACCACGCGTGGATTTCGAGTTTTTGGAAGCCCACGCGGAAGGTCTTGTCTGTCTTACGGGAGGCCTGAACGGTCCGATGGGAGAGGTGCTGCACGGTGCGGAGGGGGAGGAGCGGGCCGCGAAACATGTGGAGCATCTGGTTCGTATCTTCGGAGAATCCCACCTATTCTTCGAGCTTCAGGACACCGGGGTCGAAGGGCAGCCGGCCGTCAACGAGCTGGCGCGTGCGTTGTCAGCTCGAATGGGCATCCCCACAGTGGTCACGAACGACTGTCGCTATGTGGAGTGCACCGATGCAGTCACACTCGACCTCCTGAACTGCATCGCGCGGGGGGTGCCTGTCGACCATCCCGACCGACTGCCGCTTGCCACCGATCAGCACTACATCAAGACGGTCGAAGAGATGCGTGCCTTGTTCCCTCGTGACCTCGCGGCGGTCGACCGCACGGTAGAGATTGCGGAGCGGTGTCGATTCAAGTTCAAGATGGCCCCGCCGTACTTCTTCCCTGCGACCGACCCACCAGACGCGGACCCACTCGCACCCGAAGGTGTGAAGAAGAAAGATGCACCGCGGGCCGACAGCCAGGCCAACTGGGAATACTTCTACAAGGCCTTCCCGCCGCCTCGCGACTACAACATGCCCGATCCGGCGGTCGCTGCGGTTCCGCCGAAGCCCGATGGGGCTGGCAGCATCAACGGCTATTTCGAGTGGTATGTGAGCCAGGGCCTCAAGCTACGCCTCGAGCAGCTTGAGACTCCGGAGGAGCAGCATGCGGAATACTGGGATCGCCTGCGATTCGAGATGGACATCATCGAGAACATGGGGTTTCCCGCGTACTTGCTGATCGTGGCTGAGTTCATCAACTGGGCCAAGGACCATGAAATTCCGGTGGGTCCCGGACGGGGTTCGGGAGCGGGGTCCCTGGTGAACTACTCGATGCGCATCACGGATATCGATCCGCTGCGCTTTGGACTGCTCATGGAGCGGTTCCTGAACCCTGAGCGTGTGTCGATGCCCGACATCGACGTCGATTTCTGCCAGGATCGGCGGGAAGAGGTGATCGAGCACACCCGCAAAAAGTACGGTGAGCCACTGGTGAGTCAGATCATCACCTATGGCAAGCTCCAGGCGAAGGCGGCGCTCAAGGACGTGGCTCGGGTGCTCGGGCTCGACTTCAATGCCGCCGATCGCATCGCGAAGCTGGTCCCAAACGAGCTGGGCATCAAGCTGGGCAAGGCTCTCGAAGACGAGCGACTCAAGGCGCTTGCGGAAGGGGATCCGATTGTAGGACGGGTGGCCAATCTTGCGCTTCGCGTGGAAGGCATGACCCGCCAGACTGGCGTGCATGCGGCGGGTGTGGTCATCGCCGACCGACCGCTGGTTGAGCACGCACCGCTGTACCGAGACGGACCCGAAGGCGGTCCCGTGGTTCAGTATGAGATG
>CAJWOS010000409.1 GCA_913044235.1 uncultured Pseudomonadota bacterium | reverse complement strand
GGTAGGCGTAGTGCAGACGAATCCAGGCCAGATCATCGATCTTGGCCAGGGAGCGCAGGAGTCCTCCGAGGTTTGAGCCATCCGCAAGGTCACGACCGTAGGCCGTGGAGTCCTGGCTCACAAGGTTGATCTCCCGCACACCCTGCGCGACGAACGCGCGGGCTTCGGTGGTGAGGGAATCAATGCCGCGGCTCCGGAGCCGCCCACGAAGGGTTGGAATGATGCAGAACGAGCAGCGGTGATTGCAGCCCTCACTGATCTTCAGGTAGGCGCTGTGCGGGCGCCAAGAGTTCACACGCGGAGCCATCTCATCGTGGATGTACAAGGGGGTGTCTACGAAGCTGCGGGGCCCCTTCTTGGCCCGTGCATCGAGGACTTCATCGATGCGGTGGTACTCCCCCGTGCCCAGAAAGAAGTCTACCTCCGGCAGCTCGCTCTCCAAGGCACGACCATACCGCTGCACCATACAGCCCGTAACGACGAGCTTTTTGCAGTCACCCCCCTCCTTGAACCGCGCCATCTCAAGAACCGTGTCGATGGACTCCTGGGTGGCCGGCTCGATGAAGCTGCATGTATTCACCACAATGACGTCGGCAGCGTCGGGCTCGTCTACAAGCTCAAAGGGGCCACGCTGCAGCTTCCCAACCATCACCTCACTGTCGACTCGGTTCTTGGGGCAACCAAGGCTGATGAGATGGACGCGCTCAACGGGCCCTGAGGCGAGTGAGCCATCGATGGATGGGACAGGCACGAGTACTCCAAAACCGGTTGCGACGACGCGAAGGACGCCCTTTGGCGCTACAGCGCTCCACCGTCTATCACTGTCACCCCTTCTGGCGCTGTGAACTGAAAGGCGTCATCGCCAATCTTCACATCCAGCTTCAGATCGGCAAAGCGCAGGTCTGTGGTGCCCCCCATGCTGTCGGAGAAGACGACCCGCGCCAGATCAAGGGACTTGCGGTCGAATTCGAGCCGAATCTTGCTGTAGCCCCCAGGCTTCCGCGGCACTGCGTCCACTACAACATGCGACTCGGCGGCCGAGTCGTCGGGACGCATCGTGACCTCAAACTGTTCATCAAGCTTCGAAAGATCTTGCAGCAAACCCATGATGTCCGCGCTTCCCCCACCCGCGCTGCTCATGTCGTTCATCACCATGACCTGGTTCATCGCCGGCGTGTAGATGGACATCTTCGTGCCGTCGGTCACGAACAGCGATGCATTGGCACCCATCGTCTCCCAGCGTGCCTTTCGCGGCTTGGCAACCTGGACTTTCCCCTTCGACTTCACTTCTCCCATCGCCAGTGAGGTGCTGATCTGCGTGAACTTTGCCTGCAGTGTCTCGATGTCTTGGTACCGGCGCTGGAGGGCGCTCACAAGATCATCAACCGTCGCCGGGGCGTCGGCTGCAACCGCCGCAGTCCAAACAGAGGAGGAAAACCAGAAGCCGCAAGTGAGTGCGGCCACCATCAGAACACGAGAAGAAGTCAATGAAGCTCCCTGGATCTTGCGAGACATGACCAACCTGCGGGCCGGTCCGCAAAGCGGACGCAGGACGTGTCTCCATCCGCTCTATTCGACTGGCGGCAGACTAACGCTGGCTGCACTCAATGAGCACCGACGAGGATCTTCCTGGGACGAGCCCCATCCGCTGCCCCAACAACGCCTTCCATTTCCATGACCTCGACGATTCGAGCCGCACGGTTGTAGCCAATCTTGAACTGGCGCTGGATCATCGAGGTGCTTGCCTTGCCCTGGTCGACCACGTATGCGACCGCCAGATCATACAGTTCGTCGTACTCAATCTCCGCATCCTCACCGTTGCCGCCGGAATCGATCTTGATTTCCGCCTCGTAGACCGGCGTGCCCTGCGCCCGCAGGTGGTCCGTGACACGACGCACTTCCTCGTCATCCACGAAGGGGGACTGACACCTTGTGAGCTCACTCGAGCCGGGGGGCAGGTACAGCATGTCCCCCTTGCCCAACAGGGCCTCCGCGCCCGATGTGTCGAGGATGATTCGGCCATCGAGCTTGCTGCGCACCTGGAACGCCATTCGACTCGGCAGGTTGGCCTTGATGATGCCTGTCACGACTGTCTTCTCAGGGCGCTGCGTGGCCACAATCAAGTGAATGCCTGCGGCCCGTGCCTTTTGGGCCAGGCGGGCGATGCTCACCTCAACATCCTTGGCAGCCACCATCATGAGATCCGCAAGCTCGTCGATCACAACCACGATGTATGGCAACGGGCGAGGAGGCGGAGGGGGCTCGTGCGACGGCCAGTTGCGCGGTGCATACTTCCGGGCCGTCTCGGGGCTCCAGTTGGCGAGCGCATCCTGCACTTTCGTGTTGAATGAGGCGATGTTCCGTGTCTTCCAACGGGCCAGGACTTGGTAGCGACGGTCCATTTCATCGCATGCCCACTTCAATGCAGCGCTGGCGAGTGCGGGGTCCGTGACCACAGGGTGCAGCAGATGTGGGATGTCCTGGTACAGCTCGAACTCGAGCATCTTCGGATCGATCAGGATCAGCCGAAGCTCGTCTGGGCTCCGTGTGTAGAGCATCGACATCAACATCGCGTTCACGCCGACACTCTTTCCACTGCCTGTGGTGCCCGCAACCAACAGGTGGGGGGCTTTCGCAAGGTCACCAACCAGAGGCTTGCCTTCCACATTCTTTCCGAGCGCCATCGGAAGCGCCCGGTCTTGGGCACGAAAGGTCTCGCTCGCCAGGATGTCGCGGATCCAGACGGTGAGCCGCTTTGTGTTGGGCACCTCGAAGCCCACCACGCCCTTTCCAGGGATGGGAGCCACGATTCGGACGCGAAGAGCGCACAGAGCCATCGCGATGTCGTCTTCAAGCGACGTGATTTTCGAGAGCTTAATGCCCGCAGAGGGCAGGTACTCGAAGGTGGTGATCACCGGGCCCGGACGGATCGCAGTCACCTCCCCCTTCACGCCGAAGTCTTCAAGCTTCAATGTGAGCTTGTCTGCAAGAGCGCGAAGAGCAATCTCATCGAAGTGGGCGACGCTCCGCTCGTGCCGATCCAGCAGGCCAAGGTGAGGCAGCTCGAATGCAGCATCCTCCATGGCGTCGATCAACACGCCACCGTGGTCGTCGCCGCCACTTTCCAATGCCCCTGGCGCCACGGCAACCGGAGTCACGGGTTCGGGAGGCGCCGGCTGACGCGCCCGTGAGAGCAGGATGGCCGGTGTGGGCGGTGGCGCATTCGACGGCCGGGTGGGGGGCCCATGATCGAAGTCGTCGTCTCGCGCTCGTGAGTCATGGAACGCATCCGGGAGCGAGGGACGGGGCGTGGGATTTCGCTCCAATACAGGGTGGTTCCAGTCGGACGCCGGCAGCGACTCACGCACGGGCGTGGGCGCAGCCGACGCAGGACGCGCGAACGACGGAGCCGCACCCGCCTCGCTCCGCACTGCGGACTCGCGAATGGGGGCGCCTGTCACTTCCCACTCGACCTCCACAAGGTCACGTTGAGCCACGCGGGTGGGGCTCACGGTTCCTGTGTGGCGGGGCCCGACATCCGGCGGCCGAAGGGTTGGACGGGGCAGCGGGCCAAGATCAGGCTCATGGATGGAAATCGGCAACGAGGGCAGCCGAGAGTTGCGACCCTTGGATGACGACCGCGAGCGCTCGACAGCAGCCGGCGCACTGGAAGGGGGGCGGGTTTGCTGCTGCCGAGACCGTGATGGAATGGAAACGCTGCCTTCCTCGACCATCGCCGCGGGCGCCACGGAGGGGTCAGCGCTGGATCGCGCCACTGAGGGAGGCATCACACCTGTGACATCGTCCCATCCACCGGAAGGGTGCTCCCAGTCGCCGGTGGCGTCGGTCCAGTCTCCATCGGTGTAGTGCGTGCCGTCCTCCGCACGCTTGAAGCGCTCAAGAACAG
The DNA here is from genome assembly GCA_913044235.1 of uncultured Pseudomonadota bacterium. Lineage (GTDB taxonomy): Bacteria > Myxococcota_A > UBA796 > UBA796 > UBA2385 > CAJWOS01. The sequence goes on along the minus strand of CAJWOS010000409.1, from coordinate 2,798 downwards.
CTGCGCCGAAGCCACCCACACCGGATGCTGCGCGACGGGTCAGCCGGGCGCTGGAGCTCGCGACCTGCGGCACGTGGCTTCCGACTCCGCGAGCGGCTCCGCCGAAGAAGCGTTCCCAGTGGAGGTCCACTCCCAATGTAAGGCTGACGGCCAGCACTCCGGCGAGAAAAATCCACGCGCCCGCCTCTCCCACCAAGGCAAGGAGAGTCTCCGCGCAGACCAGCCCGACCATCCCTCCAGATGGGAAATCGGTCGCACCGTCCATAGGGAGCACAATGGAAAGGGCGCACAGCACCACCCAGAACATCCCGAACCCACCCACAAGGCGGTGGTAGCCATCGGGCCGCCGGCCCGTCAGCCGCACAAGGAAGAGCATCCCGACACAAATCACAGCCCAGGAGCCGTAGCCAACGGTCTGGAAGAGGAAATCCGAGAACCATGCGCCCACCGGGCCGGCGATGTTCGATGTCTCCTGCCGCCCAACCCGACTGAAGCCGGAGTCGTGGACCGACCACGTGGCGAGTGCAGTGACCAGGTACAGCGAGGTGAGCAGTCCGCAAAGATCAAGCAAGGCGGTCCAACGCCCGGAGAGCAACGCCACGGTCGCAGTAGACTCTGTGGCGGCACCACTGGGCGAAGTGGCCGGTCCGTTTTTGCTTCGCCGACTTCCAGTCTTCCCTGAAGATGTGGGAGTTTTTCGGGACTTCGACCGGGTCTTTTCGCGTTTCCCTGCCGATGATCGGGTCCGTGCCATCTCAACCTCCACATTTACCCTGCCGCACACTCCGCCGCCCCTGGGCGAGGTGCGCGACGACGCTGCCATCTGAGATGGTCTTGACACGTCATCCGCAGCTTAAAGTATTCCCTCAGCAAAGTCGAATGCTTCGACACGCTATGAGCGAACACAACAGCTTGGAGTCGCGCAGATGAGTGCACGGGTTTTGGTGATTGGTGGCGCTGGCTACATCGGAAGCATCTGTGCTCGCGTGTTTTCAGACGCAGGGCACCGGATTGTGACCCTGGATAACTTGTCCACTGGGCACCGTGGCGCGGTCTCCGGACCGTTCATCGAAGGCGATATTCGCGACCGCAAGCTGCTCCAAGAGGTCTTGCGTTCGGAGCCTTTCGATGCGGTCCTTCACTTCGCGGCCAAGTCCGTTGTGGGCCATAGCGTCCACCAACCTGCTCACTACTTCGACGTCAATGTGGGCGGCACGATTGGGCTTGTACAGGAGATGCTCGACGCCGGCGTACGGCGAATGGTCTTTTCATCTACCTGCGCCATCTATGGAACGCCCCTGACCCTCCCGCTCACGGAAGACCTCCCCTTTGCACCGGTGAGCCCGTACGGCGAGACAAAGGCGATGGTGGAGCGCTTCCTTGCTCTGTGTAGGGAGCGGGAAGGTCTTCAGGTCACCTGCCTGCGGTACTTCAATGCGGCTGGCGCAATGCTGGACGGCTCCCTTGGCGAGGCGCACGATCCCGAGACGCACCTCATTCCGCTGGCCATCCAGGCCGCGATGGGGCGGCGCCCTCCCCTCAAGCTGTTCGGAACCGACTACCCTACGCGCGACGGCACCTGTGTTCGCGACTACATCCATGTGCTCGATCTGGCCGACGCGCACCTGCGCGCCCTGAAGCAGCTCCTCGAGGGTGATTCGGGGGATGGCTACAACGTCGGAACCGGCCAAGGCACAACCGTTCGTGAAGTTCTCGCAGCCACGGGGCGGGCCGTCGGAACACCGGTGCCACATGCACCCGCCCCGCGTCGTGCCGGAGACCCTGCAGCCCTCTACGCGCAGTCTGATAAAGCCCGGCTGACACTCGGCTGGGAACCCCGCTTCACCGACCTCGACGACATCGTGTCCAGCGCAGTGAAGTGGGCTCGAAGTCCGCAATTTTGAGCGCCACGCATCCATCCAGGCCCAAAAACAACTCGAGCCGCCTCAATCGGGCGGCTCGAATCGTTTTTCAAGTGTTCGACGCGGGTCAATACGTCATCGTGAACCCACCATGAATGTTGAAGTCGTCGTACTCGATTGTTGGGTAGGCCTGATCGGCACTTCTCCGACCCGTGTACCAGACGCCCGTGTCAATCACCAGCCACTTGAGCACACCCCACCCAAAGTCGGTGCGGGCCCGGAACCACAGATCGTCTCGCACGACCTGCCCTCGGTAAAACTGCTGGTTCGCGTCAAAGCTCACGCTCATCGTGTGACGGTCGGCAAAGGTCCCAAGGTAGCCGATGTAGTACCGGTTGAGGTTCAGGTAGTTCGTGAAGAACACTGGCTGCGTGTCGCGCAGAAACCCCGTGGTGATCCGGTGATTCGGCCGAATGTCGTACCGAACCTCAAAGTTGCCATTGAGCGCACACGGCAGACCAACGAGCTCGTCGTTGACGCCTTCTGCAGCGCCAAGCTGGCCACACTTGGCCGAGTCTTCGCGGTCGACCATCGCCTGAGTGCCGGCGGGTTGGCCATCCTCTGACAGAAGAGGCGCCTCGACCGTAGTTGCGTCAAAAGTAGCTCGCGTGTAACCAAGTACCGCGCCGACAACGAGCTTCTTCGTGAACCGCCCCCGCAGCCCGGCATGGAATGATGTGAAGACACCATCCGGAACCGGCAGGAAGCAGTCACTGCCGTTGACCTGGTCGCAAGGGATGAAGCCGCCGTCGCTGGCTTCGATTGCAAAATCGCCAACCCCCTGCCCTCTTGCGGAGATCTCGTTCGACTCCCAGAGGGTCGTGATGCGCTCAAAGTCCGCGACGATGGCGGTCTTGGGGAGGAACTCCCAGTTGA
>CAJWOS010000408.1 GCA_913044235.1 uncultured Pseudomonadota bacterium | reverse complement strand
GAGCGTGAGTGAGAAAGAGACATCGACCTTGAGTTAAAGATGTCCTTTAAAAACCGATCTTTTTACCTCGCCGCCAGCCCCTCCTTCCAGAAGTCCACGGACAGGACGTACCGCGGCGCGGCGCCGTCGTCGTTGCGCGCCTCGTGCCAGAAGGAGTCGTCGAAGCAGAGGACCGTGCCGTCGTCGAAGGTCCGCGTCTCGCCGGCCACGGTCAGGGACGCGGCGCCGGCTTCTCCGACGCCCGTTGACGCTCAATTTCGAGCTTCTTTTGGTATCGACTCTGGGCCAGATCTACCAGGACCAGCACAATGAGCACAAAGTAGAACGTGGACTTCGCCATGGGCTCCACGTGATGCCCCATCAGCGAGATGTGGGCCAAGTGACCGCCCTCCGACAGCAGCATGACTCCGACCAGAAATAGGATGAAAAGTCCGAGAACCTCATACATCCGATTCTTCTGCAGGAACATGGCCACCCGATCGGCCATGACCATCATCAGCACGCCACTAATGATGATGGCGGTGGCCATCACAGCGAAGACCTCCGTGAGCGCCAGTGCCGAGAGGATGCTGTCGAATGAGAACACCAGGTTCATCACCACGATGAGGGCAATGGCATGCCCCACGGAGCGTCGCTCGCCGTGGGACTCCTCGTGTTCGAGGTCGCTGATGGAGAGCATATGCATGATCTCCTTGACCGCCGTATAGATGATAAACGCCCCACCACCGAGCACAATGAGGCTGTGCACGTTGAGGTCAATCTCGAACACACCTTCAATCAGAACGTCGAAAAAGGGCACTTGAAAGGACTCGATGGCCCGAATCACCACGAACAGCAGCACGATCCGAAGCAGGATCGCGAGACCGATGCCCCACTTGCGCACTCTCCCCTGCTCCTCGGGCGCCACCCGCTTCGACTCAATGCTGATGTAGAGCAGGTTGTCGAATCCAAGCACCGCCTGGAGAAAGATGAGCATTCCCAGGGTGAACAGGTTTTGCAGGGTGAGAAGCTCGGCCATGGCGGGTTCCGATGGGTTGCAGGCACCAGTAGTTTGGCACAAGTGGGCCACAAAGCGGGCTCAGGGCTGGAGCAAGCGGGCTTCGCGGTGGAGGATGGACGCCGTGAAGCGGGCGCGGAGGTAGAAGCCCCGTGGATTGGTGCGCACCCACTCACCGTCGGCATCGACCACCCAGATGCGGTCGGCAGCGGCCGCGGCCTTCGGTCGCAGCTGGAGGGCTTCTCCGTGTCGTGCATGCCACTGCGACACATCACCTTCTGCCAGGAGCTCGGACAGCGACGCCCAGTCTTGCGCGAGGACTTCCTCTTCATCCGCGGAAGGCATCCACAGCAGGGGTACGCCCACACGTCGCTCAGCGAGCGTCGGCGCATCGAGAATGGGCATCCAGAGCACGTGAGCCAGCTTCGCACGGACAGGAGAGGTGCGCCAGGGACCGGGGTTGAAGCTGCCCACTGGTGCCAAACACACCCAGGTCGACTCCCGAGGCTTGCCAGACCGATTCACCGGGATGGTCTTGACCTCGATACCAAGATGCGGCAAGTCCGGGCCGCTCCGGCCGTGGGCCTCAATGCCCAGGGCTTTTTCAATCAGGCTGCCTGCCCAGCCCTTGTGCCGAGAGAGGTCGGCGGGCACCGGCAATCCCAGGCGTGCGGCCAGCTCCGCGAGCGTGCGACCGGCACAGGCATCCGCACGCTGCAGCAACTCCACTTCGGACTGGGGCTCGCTCACCCGTCGCCCTTCGGCTTGGGCTTCGTCTTCGTCTTCGTCTTCGTCTTGGCCTTGCCCTTCGAGGACCGCTTCGGCGTGACGGTGCGCACTTCTGGCGGACGAGGAGGCCGCGGTATTGCAGCTGAATCAGAGGAGGAAGACACTGCAGACGCACCGGAGACCGACGACTTTGGAGCCGCGCCACCTTTCGCAGGTCCTGCCGCACGTCGGGTCGGAACGGACTTGCGAGGTGGCCCCACGCGCGCAGCCGCACCTCGACCAGCAGGCTGCTGCCGAACCGGTGCTGTGGGAGGCTCTTGCTCACCCGTGATCTCTTCGTCGACTCGCTCCGAGAGCTGCGCGATGGCTCTTGCCACTCCCCGACGCAGCTCGTCAAGAAACTCCGTCTGCTTCTCGGCAGGCAGACGGGTCTCGATGAGGGTGGTCACGTGCTCCACGAGGTGGTGCAGCACAGGAAGCGCCCCAGCCAGAACATACTCGCCCGCCCGAAGCTGACGGGCTGCGGTGTGCTGCATCCGCCCGTAGGACACAAGAGCCCGCTGCACCTCAAGCAGCACGGCATGGCGAAGCACCATGTCGGCCTCCGCCGAGACCTCAAGGTGCGGCACCATCCAGCCGGCTGCCGGCGCAGCGGGAGCGGAGGGCGAAGCAGCCGGAGCAGCCACCGGAGCGGCCTGCTCGACCTCCACATTGGTGGAGAGTTCAAGGCCCTTGATGGCATCGGTGACCTCGTGCCCGACGCCCTGCAGTGCCTGCGTGAGGAGCGCGGGCATGTCTCGGGAATGCTTGCTGGACTGGTCGAGTCCCGCGCCGATTCGACTGAGGCCCGACACCACCTCGGCGAGGGCTTCCCGCGTGTGGGTGCTGTCCCCAAGCAACATGCGCAGCGCTGCGAGCTCCGCCTGGACCGACTCCAGCGGTCCGGTGAGGCCGGGCTGGCTTGTCAGAGCACTGCCGATGGCCTCGATCTGCTCGCCGAGTCCTGCGAGGGTGCCGGTGACCCGGGCGACCGGATCGGCGTCTCCACCCCCCATCAGCTTGTTGCGGGCAAAGTCCTTCTTGATGGCGGTCCAGCGCTCGGTCTGCTCAGCGGAGAGTGTGCCGCGCATCTCGGCCAGCTTCAGCATGTTGTTCTCGGCGCCACCCGAGAGGGTCTGCGACTCGCCCACGTAGTGATCTTCGATGAGCCGGTTGACCTCATCGTCGTTCATGGCCGACACCAACTTCTCGGTCAGCTTCGACATGTTCCGGTACGAGCCCTGCAGCTTGAAGGCCGGCTCCGTGCGGTACTCGTCGTCGGTGGCCGCCGACCGGATGTATTCGAGGTTGACCTTGAGCAGGGTGTCGCGACAGGCGAACATCATCTTGAACAGCGAGACGTATTCCTGGATTTCACCGGCCGAGTAGTCGTAAGAGAACTTGGTCTGATCGACCGCTTCGCCTTGCGCCATCCGCACCAAGCGGTGGATGTCGGCCTGGTCGCGGGTGGCGAGCGGGGCCAGCGCCGGGTTCGAGGTGATGGCGTTTTCCACATACGACAGGGCGAAGAGGTCTTCGCGCCCGCCCAAGATGTCGCCCAGGTTGTAGGTGTCGGCTCGGTTGGCCAGCATGTCGGGGATCTGAAACTTGGCGCCGGTCTCGGTGTAGGGGTTGCCGGCCATGACCACGCAGAATTTCTTCCCCTTGAGGTCGTAGGTGCGGGTGCGCTCGTTCCAGATGCCCTCGATGCGACGGGTGCCGTCGCACAGCGAGATGAACTTCTGCAGGAACTCGGGATCGGTGTGCTGGATGTCGTCGAGGTAGAGCATCACATTGTTGCCCATCTCAAACGAAAGGTTGATCTTCTCGACTTCCTGCCGCGCTGTGGCGTTGGGCGCTTCGGACGGATCGAGGCTGGTGACTTCGTGGCCCAGCGACGGACCGTTGACCTTCATGAACACGAGCCCGAGCTGGCTCGCCACATACTCCATGAGGGTGGTCTTGCCGTATCCAGGCGGCGAGATGAGCATGAGCATGCCCATGGTGTCGGTACGCTTGCCCTCGCCCACGCTGCCGATCTGCTTGGCGAGGTTGTCGCCGATGATGGGCAGGTACACCTCATTGATGAGGCGGTTGCGCACGAAGGTGGTCATGACCTTCGGCTTGTACTCATCGACCCGCAGACGCCGGCGTTCCCTTTCTACGAACTCGTGCCGCATGGCACGGTACGCGCGGAAGCCCGGCACCCGGTGCTGCACGAAGTGGCGGAGCCGGTCGAGGAACTCGTCGAGCCGAAGGTGCAGCACGCGGTCGGTGATGCGGGGGTGCTGTCCGAGCAGCTGGGGCACATCGATGGTGGTGCCCGCACGGCTCACTTCGCGGTCGAGCTTGCGGTCGGTGACCATGGCCACCGCGGCTTCTTCCACCAGGAAGTCCAGCTTGCGGATGCTGTCGTCGGTGCTGTGATTATGGTTGTTGCAACGACGGCCTTGGTGTTGTCTGTCGAGGTGGTGGAGAGCAGTCTCGGCTCAGCTGGACGCCAGCCTTTGAATTTACATGAACGTGAGTTGTTGCAAAAGGCTCGCCGTGGTGACAACCAGAGCATGCAGTTGCTGGAAGACTATTTAACTGACGAGGGGCGACCCCGCACATGGCAATGATGCAATCGTCTCAGCGCTATCAGAAAGATTCTTCCGGGATGACGTTGCTTGAGATGGTGATTGCTATCGCCATGTTGATCTTGTTCATGGGTGTTGTCGCCTCTGTCCTCAGTTTTACTCAGCAATTTTTCAAGCAGTCTGAAACCCTTGATGGATCTGATGTGCTGCTGGCAGATAACGACTCCAATGGCCTACTGGTGGATCAGCACCAACTTCAACTGGCTCTGGATCAAATGATCACGCATCTACAACAGCCAGGTCTGTCGAAGGCTGCCATTGAAGCAATCGCTGCTGGTCCAACAAAATGCAGTGAAGACCCTGCTACCGACTGGGGCTTGATGGGTTCTTCTCCACCCCTGCCTCAGGAAAGTTCAAAGCGTTATCGGATTTGTTTGGAAACCACACCGTTGCGAGAACCGACCCTCAAGGAGTTGCTAGCTAACGAGCCTCCTGGCATTTATATCCTTCAGGCCTTGCCTGATCAGCTAGACGCCTCCACATTGCCCAGTAGGCAGCTGTTCTGCCGTCCTCGTCCGTTCTGCTGACTGTTTGTGACTTCCTCAGATCTGATCGGAACGAGCTTTTTCGGCCTGGATCTCAGCCAGTTATACGGTCGGATCATCTCATTGCGCCGCCGCGTTTCTCAGCAGCAATTGCTGCTGGAATTCGATCTGGGCTTGCTTCGCTACGGCGTTGGTCGAGTGCGGGATGGTCAGTTGCAGCTCACCAGTGTTGGACGGATGGAGCTGCCTGAGGAAGCATTGGAGCGAGGTGTGCCGACCGATCCACAGAGGATGGCTTCGTTGGTTCGGCAACTGTGCCAGGACCATCAGATCGCTGTGAATCAGGTGTCGGTTGCTCTTCCTCCGGAGGCGGCATTCGTGCGCGTGGTGGATCTGCCAGTGGAGCTTTCTCAGGAGCAAGCCCGTGAACAGGTTCTCGACCCAGAGCTAGGCCCTCAGTTGCCTCTCCCTTTGGTGCAAACGGATTTTGATCTTGCACCAGCTGCTCTGCCATTGCATCGCGATGGGGACCGTCTGTTGCGTCGTTATCTGTTGGTCGCGATCCCCAGTGATTTCACCACCCGTGTCGTCCACACGATGGAGCTGGCTGAATTGAATCTGCAGCGGCTGGAGTTGTCGTCTCTTGCCTTGCTGCGTTTACAAGCTGCGCAGTTGTCGCAACTCAGGCAAGGGGAGTTTTCTCTGTTGTTGGAATTGCAAACCGGTTGCACCCACGCCTGGATCGTCGCTGGTTCAGGCCCTGTCGCCTACCACCGGCTGGTGTCGATCCGTGATTTTCCCGAACCAGAATTGTCGCCTGAACAGTCGGATTTGGCACTGTCTGAGTCGCTCTGTGGTGAGGAAATAACTGTTCATGACCCGAAATATCTTGCACTTTCGGAACTCGATCTCCGTTTGTTGATCAATGAGGCACGCGAGTGGATGACAACATTTGCTGAGGATGTTCCAGATCTGTCTTGGTCGCGATGTTGGCTGAGTGGTGTGAATAGTGCGCATCCATTACTGGAAGAAATGCTTTCCGACGCTTTGCAGATTCAGTGCCAACGGGTGCGACCCTTGGAGACTGAGGGCCTTGCTGAAGTGAGTTGTACGAGGCTTTTAATTCAATCCGGATTGGCCCGTTTAATCGGACTCGCTAATGGTTTGATGCCTTCCGAGCGTTGACAGCGAGCCGCAATGGCCTTGCGCACGCTCCTACGGTCGCGCCTAGCCACGGCACCTGCGCGCGGTCTCGCTGTGCGCGCGCTGCCGCCGCTCGGCGCGCCGTGCCTGCGCGAACGGGCGAAGCCGATTCCCGAGGCCATGTTCGGCACGCCGGCGCTCGACGCGATCGTCGCCGATTTAGTGGACACGATGCGCGACGCAAATGGCGCGGGCATCGCCGGCCCCCAGATCGGCGAGGGCTGGCGCATCTTCGTCGTCGAGGGGAGCGGCGCGAACCCGCGCTACCCGTACAAGCCGAAACTACCGCTGACGGTCTTCGTCAACCCGGAGCTCGAGGTCGTGGACGAGGCGCCCATGGAGATCTTCGAGGGCTGCCTCTCCATCCCCGGCGTCCGCGGCCGCGTGGCCCGCGGTCCAGGCGCGCCGGAGCCACCGCGTCGCGCGGTCGTGCTCGCGCTTGACGTTGGTGAACTTGTGGGCGTTGAGGACGGCGTCGTCGCTCCAGGGCCAGGGGTCGCCCCGGGCCTTGGCGAGGCGCAGGCCCTCGCGCTTCACGAGCACGTCTAGGAAGTCGCGGGGCCGCGGCGGCGCGGCGGCCGCGGCCGTCGGGAATTGGGGCCGCACCGCGAGGTCCCGGAGCGCGCGGCGCCGCGCCTTCTCCGCCCGCGCCGCCGCGTCCGCGC
>CAJWOS010000407.1 GCA_913044235.1 uncultured Pseudomonadota bacterium | reverse complement strand
GGCATCGCGCGGTCCGACGGCCACAATCCGCCCATCTCTCCACACGATGGTGCCGTCTTCGATGATGGCATCATCGACCATGGTGAGCAGCCGCGCCCCCACGATGGCCGCTGTGCCCAGCGGCCGGTCAGCATCAATGTCGAAGCCGAGCGCATGTGACTCAGGCGCAGGGGCATCGGTGTCTTCGTCGGCTGCTGCCGCCAGAGCGGCGTCCATTTCGGTGCCATACAGCGTAGGCCCTTCGGTCCACCAGAGCTTTCCATCAGCGAAGTGGAGCTCGTTGCCCACGTCTCCCGAGACGGTCACCTTGGTGACCCCACCCCCGCCGGGGTTGATGGTGCGACCGGTCCAGCGGAACGGGATCAGGTGGGCATCATAGTGCTCCTGCCACCCGAGCCACCGCCCGTCGGGAGAGACCATCAGCTTCACCCCCAGCTCCACCTTCGCGTGGCTGCGCTCATCTCGGTCGGTGAGCCCGTAGCTGAGCAGCTCGATCCCACCCCGACCCCGACGCGTGTACAGCACCCGGTCGGGCTCACTGTCGACCATGTGGATGTTCTGGGCGTCGTTCCCCACGCGCACGGGTGCCGATTTCGGACCATCCATCCGGTACAGGCCCCGGTCGCCCGACCACAAATCGGTGCGGAGCCATCCCCCACCGATGCGCCGGAAGAGCAGCCGTCCATCTGCTGTGAGCAGCGGCTCCCGGTAGTGTCCGGGTGCGTCGAGCAGCACGCGAGCCTTCCCCCCCTTCGCGGAGACTACCTGGATGGTGCCCAGGTCGGCGTCGTCCCAGGTGGCGAACACAATGCGCTTGCCGTCGGCGGTGAAGCGGGGGTCGAGCTCCACCACACCCGTGCTGTTGGTGAGGCGCCGAGGCTCACCACCCGGAAGCTCGCGCATCCACAGCTGGTTGAGGGCCTGAAACACCACCCGGTCTCCGGTCGGGGAGACCACCACGTCGCGCAGTGCCTTGAGCGAGAAGCGGTCGGGACTGACATCCACTGGCACACGGACCGACTCGCGGAGCTCACGCTCACCCTTCACGGTGAACGGAATGGGTGTGACCGTTCCATCGAGCCCCACCTGCTGCAGCTTGCCTCCCGCCCACACCACAAGGGCTTCTCCCTCAGGCATCCAAGCCATGTGGGAGTACACCCCATGAATGGCCCATGCTTCTTGCATGTCGCGGTCGAGACCATCCCACAAAACGGTCTCCTGGCCCGACGCCAGATCCCTCACCACGAGCAGGGTCTTTGCCCGATCGCGGGTGACAAAGGCCAAGGAACGACCATCCGGGCTCGGCGTGGGTCGACAGGCCCCACCCGGTCCGCCCACCACACGCTCGATCTCCCCCGTGGACAGCTCCATTCGGTCGATGGCGTAGATTCCGGGGTTGGGATCCTTGTTGTACTGGAAGGTGCTCCCGCCAGTGGCATCATACGAGTAGTAGAGGTAGTCGCCGTCAGGGGAGAACACTGGCTCATTGACGTCAAGCTGATCGTTGTCGCGCTTGGTGAGCGGCAAGCCCGATCCACCGTCGAGGCGGTAGAGCCACATCTCGCCTGCGCCCAGCGAGCGGGTGTCGGTGAAGTGCTTTCGACCCACGATGGCATCCCCATCGGGGTGCCAAGATGGACCGTTCAACAGACGGAACGACTCTTCGGACACGGCGAAGGGATCGGAGCCATCGGTGTTCATCACCCACAGGTTGTCGCCGCCCCCACGATCGGAGGTAAAAGCGATCCGCGTACCGTCGGGCGAGAAGACCGGCTGCATGTCCCAAGCCATGCCTGAGGTAAGGGCCGTGGCCTCGCCCCCAGAGATGGGTACGGTGTACAGGTCGCCCAGTAGATCAAAGAGAACGGTGGAGCCGTCCGGCGACACATCGACCGAGATCCAGGTGCCCTCGTCGGTGTCGATGGTCGCTCGACGGGTCTCGCCCGGCGGAGTGTTCACGTCCCACGCGTCGTCGTCTTTCGATGCTTCATCGGTCGTGCCATCTGCAGGAGCCGCTTCGCTGGTGGACTCCTCGAGATCGGGCGCCGCATCGTCGGCGACAGCTTGTAGGCTCAAGGAAGCGGCAAACACGATGGAAAGCATGAATTCTCCGGTGAGCAGCCGTGTATCCCGAGCGATGACGAAGGGTCGGATTTTGAGGCCCGACAACGCACCCATCTCGCATCCATGCAGGCACGGTCGCCAGCGCATCCACGCATGCGCATCTCCACTTGGGTGCTTCAGCGCGCAGCGAGCCATCGCGCGGCCCAAGGCCACAGTCTGAAGTCCGCCCGCGAAACGCTTCCCTACACGATGACGAATGGGCTTCGCCGAACGGTTCAACGGGAGAGCGCCTACAACAATTCTGCAGCACCTTTGCTACCAACATCTCCTCTGCATCACCGTTATTCCTGCCATATCGACGGAAACGGCCCATTCTACTCCGGGTTCACACACTCCGTTGTCCGACGCCCCCTCCCCGCGAGCTCCCCGATGATTCGTACCGTTCTCACTCTTGCCCTAGCCTGCCTCACGACCGGATGCAGTCGCAAAGCCGACGTCTGGCTCATTGAGGCCGATACCACCCAGGGAGATGGGTATTCCTGCGTGACCGAATACAACACCAACTTTTCGGGGCCCGTGCTGGGCTCTGGCGAGCGGTCGTCGGGCTCGCTCACCGAAGTGAATGAATACCTCGGCCCGAAAGCACTGTTTTACGCCAAGATCGTGGGCCTCTCCACCGGCCAGGCGTCGCTGAACTCAGGCGGACTGCTGCTGCCCGGAGAAAAGGACAATGGCTCCTGGGTGTTCAGCTGGACGGCGGAGTCTACCGAAACCACCGATGTCACACACGAAGCGGACTACGAGTTCCAGTCGATCGCACGCTCCACCGCCACCACCACATTCGAGCTCGAATTCAGTGGAGACACAGCCGAGGGGTCGGTCACCATCGAGCGGGGCCTCAGCACAGACCAGTCGGAGAGCGACACCTGGGGCGAGGAGGTCTCTCGGGATGTGGGAAATGCTGGGCGCATCACATGGGAAACCCGAGACGGCTTGGAAAGCAACGACCGAGACAGCAGCGAGTGCCGAGGCGATGACTGCGAGAAGTTCGTGGCCACCGTGTGTGGGGGTACTGTTCCGGTCATGGCATCGCGCACCGACCTCTCTCGCGACGAAGACTTCTCGTCCCTGGTCACCTTGGTTCAGTACGGCGTCCTTCGCACCTCTGAAGAATCCTCGACTGGAAGCAACGATGACACCGGCTACTAAATCCACCGCCCCCTTGCGGCATGCATCTCTGACCGCTTGGAGTGACCAATGAACAAGCTTCGTACCATCCGTCTGGCGCTCGTCTGCGGACTCAGCGCCTCCGCATGCGTCAACGACGACAACGACATCAGCTACGGAGGTGAGCCGGTCAAGGCAAGCGACAACTCCGATCAATACATCCCCGGTGGAAACATCGGCGGCAATGTGGAAGGGGACGGAAGCCTGGGCGGAGACGGCGACGGCGGCAGCGATGGCGACACCACGGACTCCACCTCGACCACTGAGGACGTCGAAGGCGATCCAACGTATGGGAGCGGACTGCACTCCGTCATTATCCAGTCCACCTGCGTGTTTGCCTGGGACCTGGAAGGCCCGGCGACCGACTGTTCTGACTGCACCTACGCCTTCGACGTCGACCTGCGGTTCAACTCGAGCCTGTCTGATTGCAGCGGCGGTATCGACTTCTCAGGGGTCTTGGCGTTTCGAGACGGCTCCGCCTACCTTGCAGACGACTACGTGGGCCAAGCCTCCTATTCGAGCAGCGAAGTCCGCTGGGCCACGGCCGGCTACATCAGCGGTGCTGGCGGTGGTTTCTACGCCTACGATGGCTACATCGTATTCGAGTAGCCCCCCATCAAACGCAAAACGCCACCCGCTGTGGGATGGCGTTTCATCCGGCTCTCGCTGCGCACCACTGGGTGGTGGGGTCGGGGGGAATCGAACCCCCACTCCTTTCGGAACTAGATCCTTAGTCTAGCGCGTCTACCAATTCCGCCACGACCCCGAAGGACCAACCGGCAGTGTGCGACGTGCGCTTCTCACGGGGAGAAGGCAGGGAGCGGGCTCCGGGCATTGGCGAAACGCCGTCTCCCAGAAGCCTCGCGTATGTAATGAGACCGGGCGTTCCTGCAACCCCGAACCGCGCGCTCGCAGCAAGAAAGTTGACGAAGCGAGCGCCAACCCACCCCCCTAAAGCGTCGTTCTGCACCCATATTTCGGCATTATCGACCATTCACCCTGCTCTTGAGCAGCAGACTCGACGCCCGATGTGTCGACGGATCCACTGGAGACCCGCAGGTTGCCCCAAGCGCTCCAGTGCAGCATGAAGAGTGCCCATCTCTCCCTGAACCCGCATGCGACGCTACCACCACTCCCTCACAGCATTCCTACTGGTCCTGCTCACGGCCGCGTGCGCACGACGGCCCATCCAGGATGGCCAACAGGTGGGCCCTCTGATCCAGATCCGAGATCTGTTCACCAGCTGCTTTCTGCTGGAGTATGAACCCGGTCGATTTGCTCTGTTCGACACCTGTCGTCATCGGTCTGGTCGCCCCATCCGCCGCTGGCTGGAACAACTCGACGCCAACACGAATGACGTTCGGCATGTCTTTCTCACCCATGGCCATGCCGATCAGATTGGTGGCCTCGATATGGTGGCGGATGCTCGAGTGTATGCGACCGCCGCCGAGCGAACGCAGATTCGCAGCGAAGGCGGCTGGGTGGACCGCACACTCGCCGATGGCTCCGAGGTCGCCCTGGGGAACACCACCGTTCGGACACATCGAGTGCGCGGTCACACACCCGGAAGTGTGGTGTACGAGGTGGAAGGGGTGCTGGTCATGGGAGACACCGTAGTGGCTCTGCGCGACGGCTCGCTGGCGCCACATGAAGACCGACGCACGGAAGACCCCGCCGAAAATGAGCGCAATCTTGCCGAGCTCGCTCGCAGGCTGCGAGGGGCCAAGGCCGAGCTTGACTGGATCGCTCCAGCCCGCTCCGGACCGGTTCAAGGACTCGAACCCCTCCTGGCACTCGAGTAGACCCCAGCCGGCTCAAGGCGTTTGCGGCTCGCTCTTTTTGTGACGCGGCCCCCGTCGCTGGCGACGCTCAAGGCGCTCCCCATCCGCCGCACGAATCTCATCCATCGTGAGGGTACGGGCCTGCTCGGCCCGGCGACGGTTCCACTCGATGCCCAAGGCGTGAAAGCCGAAGCGATTTGCGATGACCAGCGCCGTTCCAATGCCGCAGAATGGCTGCACGATGGTGTGGGTGGCCGGGGCGAATGCCCGGATGTCGCGCATGGCCCGCACAGCAGCCCGCGTGCCCATGCTGTGGCTCCATGGAATCATCCCTCGGTCCGGAAGCACGTCGGGCGATGCATGGGAACCTGGGATGGTGACCGCACGAGAAAATGCCAACAAGTGCGAATAGCCAGCACGGGCATGCAGCGAGGTGTTGGGGGGGCGCTGAAGGACGATCTTGTGCCACAGCAGGGGTACCCCGAGCTCAGCAGCCACTCCCAGCACCAGGCCGCCCTTCCCTACCCATCGACCCTCGGCACGGGCGTCGGTCTGGAAGAACACGGTCACACCATCGGGTGGCGTGGCGCGCAGGCACAACCGCGCAGCTTCTTTGAAGCGGGGCTTCCAAGCAGCCAGCGTCACGCCCCACTCCGAGACGTCGGGCATGCTGGCCACCACAGAACAGCCCGCCTGGAGGGGATGGTCCCGCAGCCAGTCGATCGCGTCGGCGTGCAGAACGGTTCGGGAGGGCTCGGACATCCGACGACGAAACCTCAAGAGCGACAAGGAGAAGGCTCTCCTCGCGCGCATCGACGACCTCGAGAAGAGCATCGGCGAGCTCACGGACGCGGCCGGCATCGACCCCGACGTCGGCGAGGAGAAGGCCTAAGTTTTGTTTACCCACTATACCTCCCCTCAAGTTCTGGCGGCGGTCTTGTACTCATAACCTCGGGGTGCATCTCTAAAAATTGTCGGACTGTCGTCTGCCGGTCCACCAGCCACGTCTCGTCGAGGAACGAGTCGGACGCGATACTTCCAGCCTTCTCGGCCGCGAGGACGCAGTGGCGCAGGTACACCGGGCACGGCGTCGCGCCGCAGTTGCGCGGCCAGCCCCAGATGCGCGGAACGCCGTAGCGGCCGTACCGGTCCTCGTAGACGGCGTCGCCGTATTTCTCGCGGTAGCCCTCGTCCGTCCACTGCGCGCAGAGGAGGCCCTCGCCCGCAAGCGCGCCGTCCAGCGTGGTATACGGCGCCGACACCACCTGAAACTCCTCCTCCCGCAGCTCGTAGGCCGCCCTTTGTTCCCCCTCGAACGCGACCTCGAAGGCGCACGCCACGAAGGAGGCACCTGCACAAGGCTCCGCCGAGAGCGAGCACCAGTTGTTTTTTTGCGGGTCGGCGATACCTGCGCGTCGACGGAGTCGATGGCGACGATGAGCGAACACGCGAGGTGCGCCCCCGCCGAGGAGCTCGTTGCTGTCGAGTCCGATCAGGAGTGCCGGCCCCGCGTCCGCGTCGAAGGTCGCGGATGGGGCCAGCACGTCCGGGTTGTCGCGCGCCCAGCTGACCAGCCGCCCGAACCCGCGTCCATCGCCGATCGGCCCGACGTCGCGGTCGCCGGGCACGACCACGGTGGGAGCGATGGCGGCCCGGGCGCCGATCCGTGCGTCCAGGCGCGGATCGTCGGGCGCGTC
>CAJWOS010000406.1 GCA_913044235.1 uncultured Pseudomonadota bacterium | reverse complement strand
GAAGGCGTGGGCAGCCCTGCCCTCTTGCCCGGCGTGGTGGCCGTC
This sequence comes from uncultured Pseudomonadota bacterium, assembly GCA_913044235.1. Lineage (GTDB taxonomy): Bacteria > Myxococcota_A > UBA796 > UBA796 > UBA2385 > CAJWOS01. The sequence continues at coordinate 6,774 of CAJWOS010000406.1, read as the reverse complement.
AGTGCCACGGGGCCATCGGATACCCGGGCGCCGTACTCCACGTATGGACCCGAGGTTGTCCTCTCCGCACCAGGAGGCGACAAGAGCGTTGTGGGCGGCGGGATCCTGCAAGATACAGTGGACCGTCACAGCGAAGGTGGCCATGCCTACAAGGAGTTTCAAGGCACCAGCATGGCCACGCCTCACGTGGCAGGCGCAGCGGCCATCATCCGTGCGTCGACGGCCGGAAGCTCCACGTATGTCCAGTCGATCCTTACCGGATCTGCTCTCGACCTTGGCCCACCTGGCCACGACCCGGTCTTTGGGCATGGGCGCCTCGACGTAGGGTCTGCGATGCGCCGGGTCGTGCTGCAAGAGCGAGGCGTCCTGTTCGCGATCAGTGGATTCGTGGCGTGGCTTGCGGCCACCACGTTCGGCGCGAGACGCGGCCGGCGTCGTGTTGTGCTGACAGCCGCACTCGTGTCCGGGGGTGTCTTTGCACTGCCTCTCCTACCCCTGCCACCCTCAGCGCTTGTCGAGCTGCTCAGCCGCCCCTTCCTGTTGTGGGCTGATGTACTCCTCGGTACCGGCTGGTCCCGCTCCCTCTTGGTCCTTTCTGCGGCGCTCCCTGCCGCGCTGACGTTCGTGCTCGGGCCCACACGAACCTTTGGTCCCTGGGTGGCCGGCCTGTCTGCCGGCATCGGCATACACCTGATCTACGGCGCGGCCACAGGAAGTCTCGCGCTGCTCTGGCTCCCAGGTCCACTGAGCAGCTGCTGGCTGGCGCTCAATGGCTTCGCGGCGGGCGCGTGCGCCATCACGACTCTGGCGGTACAACGGCTGAGCGAGCGCACAGGAGACCGCCCATGACCCTTCACGGCACCCTTCGATTCCACGATCTCGGCTCCGGATCGTGGAGCCTCAAGGCGGATGATGGGGAGGTCTATGACCTCGACGTGGGCGCCATTCGTCCGAACCAACTCCGAGGGTTGCATGGCCACAAGGTTTCGATCGAGGGGCGGTCCGGGGGGGTTGGCTTCGGAATGACCGGCGCGCACTCATTTGTGGTCACGACCATCACCCACACGCACTGACCGCTCGCGGGGATCGGGCGACGGCCCTACCGAGCGGATGTTGTCCTGCACCGCTTGTAAGTCTGCATCCAGGTCATTCACGATTCGCATGAGCGGAGGTACGCCGGTGTACCGGCGCTGCAGTACATCGATCAACTGCCGCTCCTCATTGATGAGTTCCTGGCGAACCGGAGCCGGCGTCGTCGGACCCACCACTGCCATGCGCCTCGCAAGCTGCGCCGCAACCTCGGCAAAGTCTGAAGACTCTGCATGCGAGAGCACCGCCACGGAGTCTTCCCACCGCACTTCCGCTCGGCGGGCATGTTCTGAAAAAGCCACCTGGTCTGGTGTGGGCGCTTCTCGGTCCCCTGCCCTTTCCCAACCAGCGTGGGAGCTGCCTTCGAGGACATGCTCAACGGTTGCCGGGCGGCTGGGACTTCCTTCCGGGCTCGGCGAGGGTGGCTCTTCGATCCGCGCAGAGGCGCCACGCTTTATGCTTTCCTCCGGCTCGCTGGGGGCTTCCTCCGGCTGGAGGACCCACCAACCGAATGCGGCGCCGGCCAGCATGACCAGCACCGCAAGCACCCGTCCGCGGGGCCCGTCGCTCAGGTTTGGTTGCGGAGCACGCAAGACACCACGGTCTTGTCGTCCCCGCCCATGTTCGACGTGATTCCCCAGCTCATCGGCTGCTTCACTTGGTAGTCGCCACAGAGGCCCTTCATCTGCCGGAAGATTTCCAGCGGCTGCTTCACTCCCGTTGCTCCCACCGGATGACCAAAGCCCACCAATCCGCCGCCGGTGTTCACCGGGATGCGGCCGTCGATCGCCGTCGCGCCGTCCCGAGCGAGGGCAGCCCCCTGGCCCGGAGCAGCGAGACCGATGGCTTCATACGACATCAGCTCCGCCACGGTGAAGCAGTCATGCACTTCCGCCACATCCAGATCGCCGGCACTGATGCTTGCGTCGGCCAATGCCTGGTGGGTCGCCGCGCGGACCATCCGCAGCTCCGTGAAGTCTCCGTCGGTGTAGAGGCTGTCCACCGCGTGTCCTCGACCGGCGACTTCGACCGTGTCGGCCAGTGTGCGCCCGAGCTTGGCAACGCCCGCCTCGCTCGCTAGCAGCAGGCAGCTGGCACCATCGGAGACCTGAGAACAGTCGGTGACCTTCATGTACGGCCGAAGCTCGACGTTCCCCAGGAACTGCGGGTTGCGGTCACCCGGCGTGGCTGCATGTTCAAACGAGCACTTCTTGGCGTGCATGTGGGCGAGCGGATTTCGGTTTGCGTTTGCATACGCCTTCACGGCAAAGTGAGCGAGGTCTTCATCGCTGAGGCCGTACTTTTCGCCATATGCGCGAATCCGACGGGCAAAGAGCGCCGGAAAGGTAAAGTCGTCCAGCGCTCGCTGCCGGCGGTAGTGTGCCGCCCGTGCGAGGTAGTCTCCACCGATGCGTGCGCTCGCGGTGGTCTGGATTTCCACCCCTGCGACCAGGACGAGGTCGGCACCGGCTGCGATGGCATCGAGTCCGGCAAGAAGCGCCAGTCCGCCGGATGCGCAGGCCCCCTCGAGTCGTGCCGAGGGCTTGCCGGAAAACGCTGGATGGGTGCCGGCGAGCGCTGCGCCGAGGTGCCCCTGGTTCACGAACAGCTCCCCAACAAAGTTTCCGATGTAGAGTCGGTCCACCTGCTGGGGGTCCACGCCCGTGTCGGCGAGACATCCATCGACCGCCTCTTGGAGAGTCTCTTCGAGGGTGGGGTTTTCACGGGTGCCAAAGTCGGGGTGACGCTTCCAGATGAAGTCCGGATGGCCTTTTCCGAGGTACGTGGTGTGGGCACCACCGGTGATGAATGCACGTCGTGCCAGCGCCATGACTCAAGCTCCTCGCCGTGCTTGCGGCACGGCCTGGGGTCGGGTTCGAAGACCGAGCGCCGGAGGCATCCAACGTTCCCGGCCCGGCACCGCAAGAGCGGTACCACTGAAGGGGGAGCCTGGGCGAGAGATGGCCCGCGGGGTCCCGAGGTTCGCGGAAAGTACCACGATGTGGACCACCGCTGATCCAGCGAGAGTGACGTCAGCGTCAAAGAATCGTGCACAGCCGAAGCGGCGGGCGTGAAACAGCGCCCACGGGAGACCTTGGCCCGCTCAAGGTGTGGCGGAGTCCCGACTGGAGGCACCGCCTGCGTCTTCGACCAACAGCCCACAGCGCCGGTTGGCAGGAACGGCCACATCAATCTTCGCAGGGTGTGAGAGGTTCAGCGCACCCATGATCTGGCGAAACTCCATCAGGCTCCGGCCATTTCCGAGCCGTGGGTTGTGTTGGCGCTCCTCTTCGACGGTCGAGGACGTGCGACCTCGATAGTCGTGGCCTGGATAGATCGCATAGTCACCCGGCAGGCTGAAGATCTGCTCGTGCACGCTGGCGAACAATGTCTCGGGCGACCCTTGCTGGAAGTCTGTTCGCCCACATCCGCGCACCATTAGAGCGTCGCCTGTAAAGACCCGGCGGCCATGATGGTCCACGTACGAGGCGCAACCATTGGTGTGCCCTGGCGTGCACCGAACCTCAAGCGTATGCGCACCGAACCGAATCTCGTCTCCATGATGGACCTTCCGATCCGCGAGCGTGTCGCCAGCTGCATGGGCCACCACACACTCCGATCCAAGCGCGGCCCGAATTTTTGCACCGCCGGTAATGTGGTCGGCATGCAGATGGGTCTCGATGGTGTACCGGAGCGACAGCCTGAGCTCTGCCAAGATCTGAAGATCGCGCTCCACGAGCTCCAAGACTGGATCGATCAGCACCGCGAGCCGACTTTCCTCGTCGGCCAGTAGATACGTGTAGGTGCACGACGACCGGTCGAAAAGCTGTCTGAAGATCATTCGCTTCGCCTGGCTCGACTGCGGCGAGGCCGGCCGCAACGGCGTACTGACACTATCACGCATCCTGCGAATCTAGATGCGCCTATTCGTGACCCTTCTGGACCTAAGTGACACCCAAGCACCCGCCGCTCATTCGGGGACAGCCTCCACAGGGTCGGTTGCGTCGTCGGCTTCGGTGTGCCCCATGTAGCCAAGCTCCTCCAACAGCGAGCGGGTCTCGTCGTCGAGCGCTTCGTCGAGTGCGTCCCGCACATTGTTTGGGGTCTCCGCCAGCCAGTGGCTTCGATGCATCTGCAAGACCGCTCGCGGCGCAAAGTCCGGTATCGCCATCGCTTCGTCTGGATCCATCACAATGTCGTACACCCCCGTAAGCGTCGCGCCATCCGTGTCCCAGATGCCCCGATACCGGCCGTCTCCCGAGACTGCGACCGCCCCATCACGCTGCGACACGAGCACGGGTTGATCGTCGATGGAGACTGGCCACTGGTGGGGGATTCCAACCGCCTTCGTGATGTAGTCGGGAATCGCAGCTGTGGTCATCACCTCTGGGATGGGAATCAGGCCATCGCCCGACACGATCAACGGAACATGTGTGAGCGCGTTCCAGACGGACGTCTCGTGCCCCCAGCTGTCATGCTCGCCCAGCAGTTCACCATGGTCCGACGTGAGAACGACAAGCAGTGGACGTCCCCGACGCTTCATCACCTGGACAAGCTCGCCGACCTTGGAGTCAGTGTCCTCGACCTGGGCATGGTAGGCCCGAACATATTGGTCTTGGTTGTCGCGACGACCCGCAACCGCATGCTCAATGCGGATGCCTTTCCGAGAAAGATGCCGGGTCTCGGAGCGCACCCCCCAGCGACGGGCGGCCTGGCGCGAGGGTCGAATCGGCTGATGGGGGCCGAGTAGGTGCAGATAGACCATCAAAGGACGGTTCGGGTCGAACTGCTTCATGTAGCGGACACTTCGCCGCAGCGTACGTGCCATCGACGAGTCATGCTCTTGCTGCCAGTCGCCATACCCGCGCTCCCAGCCGAGATTGCGGGACAAGAGGGGGTTCGCGAACAGGCCGATGGTGCGGTAACCGTGCGTTGTGAGGACCTCCGCGAGCGTGGTTCGGTCGTCGACCGAAGGGTACGACAAACCGGCTTGGGCCATAAATCGCGGAAACGGCAAGTCCCAGCCGTGGTCGCGCACATGGGTGCCTGTCATGAGCGAGAGCGTGCTCGGTGCCGTCCAGGTGGACGGCGACCAGGCGAAGGGCACTCGAATCCCTTTCTGCGCAATGTCGTCAATGCCGGGGGTCTCGGCGCGCACTACGGCGTCGGCTCTCAGCGTGTCCACAACGATGATGGCCACATCGGGGAGCGGCTCGCCTGTGAGCGGCGATGTGGTGTTTCCCCCACAAGCACAGAGCACTCCGGCCGCCAGCATCACCACGTTTGGGTAGATGGATCTATCGTTCCGCACGAGTCTTCATCCCGCCGAGCATTTCCTTGGCAGCGTTGTCGGCGAGTCGCCTGCGCACCCACTCTGGTGCGCCCGCCGCGATGGAGTCGGTTCGATACACGAGCCGAGAGCCTGTTCCGTGGGTGTAGGCCTGATAGCTCCCATTGGAAGACTCGATGTCGTTTTCTTTTGCTGGATCAAGGCTGTAGACGCACCAATGGTGCGGCATGTCACAGTCATAGCTGATGTGGAACACCACCGAGACCATGGCGATCGACATGGTCCACCGGGCGGAGATGTTGTCGCCTTGCCGTCCGTACAACTCCACCTTCGACAACGATCCGATGTCGGTGACCCGGGCAGGCAAGTCCATCACCGCGCGAATGGTCTGGTCTGGACTGGCTGCCACATCGACCACTGCAAGGGTCTGCCGCTCATCCCCACCGTAGCGAACCACGACCTCACCCTTCCGAAGGCGGGCCTCCTCTCCTTCGGTCACCGACACCGGGGCCGGCGGCGGCGGGGTTGCTCCCGCCACGACACTCCAAAGCGCTGCGATGACAAACATTATGGCCTCTGGCTTCAAGAAGGATGCCACCCTGGGTATCCCACCCGACGCATTCCAAACACCCCCGCGGTTGGCGAAGCGCAGTGTGAAGCGCTCAAGCCAAGCGCCGACGAGCCAGCCACAGCAGCACCAAGCCGATACCCATCCAGGAAACGCCCCAGATGGGAGCCGCTACACCGGTCATGGCTTCCAGCGCTGCAGCATCGCTGCGCGGGTTTGGTCCGCCGGATCGAAACACGTCGTCCCGAATGTCGAACATCGAGTACAGCAAGCTGAACCACCCCAGTGTGCGGACGGTCAGCTCCGCAAGCCAATCGGGAGAACGAGTGGCAAGCCCCATCAGGCAGACTGCGGACACCAACACGACGGAGAATCCCACGGGGTCCACCGAAAAGTGGCGCACGGAGACCCCTGCCAACACAGCGCCCAGCCCCCCGGCCGCAAGCCGCGCGTGCTTTCCAGATGGCCCAGCCACCAACAGCAGCAGGCCGACCAAAATGCTTCCGAGGTAGCCCCCATTGAGGACGTAGAAGGCGTTCCCCCCTCGTGTGACCGTGACCCCAGACTCGTCCAGGCCCACCCCCAGGGCGAGCACCTCTCCGCCCGTCAGTACGGCCAGGACTGCGTGCCCGAGTTCATGGAAGGTGACCACGAGCAAGCGAACCGGCAGAAACACCATGGTGTCCCACAGCGCGAATGCCAGCGCGCACAACACCGCAACCGCAATGCCGCGCGTCGTGCGCCCCCAAACAAAGGCCGGCACTAGGCTTGCAGACGCCTTCGACTCATCAGTCCGCAAGCGAACAACTGTGCCCTTGCGCGTCCG
>CAJWOS010000405.1 GCA_913044235.1 uncultured Pseudomonadota bacterium | reverse complement strand
TCCGTGGAGAAGCTCGCTCGGCTTCGGCCCGTCTTCGATCGGGAAGGCGGCTCGCTCACGGCCGGAAACTCGACGGCGCTGACCGATGGTGCGGGCGCGGTCCTGCTGATGTCCGAGGAAAAGGCCAAGGCTCTGGGCTACACGCCGCTCGCGGCCTTCCGGAGCTGGTCCTATGTGGGGGTGGACCCCGCCGACCAACTGCTTATCGGTCCGGCCATCGCGATGCCGCGCGCGCTTGAGCGTGCAGGAATGGAGCTGTCCGACATCGACTTTGTCGACATGCATGAGGCATTCGCGGCACAGGTTTTGTGCGTGATCCAGGCGCTCGCGTCGGACGGCTGGGCCCGACACCGGCTCGACCGGGATCGGGCCGTGGGGGAGATCGACATGGATCGCTTCAACGTACTCGGTGGCTCGCTGGCGCTTGGCCATCCATTCGCTGCTACCGGTGCCCGGATGGTCACCACGATGTCGCGCCACTTGCACCGAACCGGAATGCAAACAGCCCTGTTGGGCATTTGCGCCGCCGGTGGGCTGGGGGCTGCGGCAGTATTGGAGGCGGTCTGATGGCGCGGTAGTTCATCGGTAGGCTGGTTGGGGTGCGGCCGCCCTGTTTCTCTTTTGTGTAGGTTGCCGCATACTGCGCGCGCGTCGGTTTGGGGCGATGGCCCCCTGTCGCACCAAAGCCAACACTCCCTTTGAGGTAATTCTGCATGTACTACCGCATCACTCGTGTTCGCCATGCCGCTGAAAATCGCCAGGCCATGGTTGATATGTTGAAGTCGAAAGAGGACATCATCAAGTCGTTTGAAGGTCTTCGCTATGTTCGGATGATCGCTGTGAGCGACACCGAGACCGTGGCCATCTCGGAGTATGAGACCGAAGCCGCGCTCAACGCAGTCCAGGGACGCTTTCGCGAAGTGATGGTGGACATGATGCCCCTCATGTCGGGGCCGCCCGAGGTCCTACACGGCGATGCATTCTGGGAACAGGTCTTGAGCGCAGACTGAAGATCCGGGTCGCTGGGAGACTGCTGCAGTCGAAAGATGCGGGGCCATTGGACGATGCGACCGGTTTGGTGGCGGTCGCTGGACGGCGTTCTTACGATGCTGTTTAGGAGTGCCCATGCCCCCCGCATCTGATTCATCCTCCAGCCCTCGGCCAAACCTCGAGTCCATCGTTCCGGAGAAGGGCTACGCAGGCTCTTTCGAGGAGCAGGCCGAAGCTGCCCTGTCCGACTTTCTCGACTGGCACATGGAGGGGGGCCTCGAGCCGTACCCTCACCAAGAGGAAGCACTGCTGGAGTTCTTCGGGGGCAGCAACGTCATCCTGGCGACGCCCACGGGCTCGGGAAAGTCTCTGGTGGCCCGTGGTGTGCACTTTCTGGCTTTGGCCACTGGAAGGCGCTCGTGGTTCACCGCGCCCATCAAGGCCCTTGTGAGCGAGAAGTTTTTCTCCCTGTGTCGGTTGTTCGGCGCGGAAAATGTGGGCCTCATGACGGGCGACGGCACGGTCAATGCGTCGGCACCCATCATCTGCTGCACCGCCGAGGTGTTGTCGACCATCGCGCTCCGTCAGTGGGAAGACACGCCCGCCGACTTCGTTGTCATGGACGAATTCCACTACTTTGGTGACCGCGCGCGCGGGATGGCTTGGCAGGTCCCACTCCTGGTGATGCCGAAGGCCCGCTTTCTCCTCATGTCTGCGACGCTCGGCGACACACGGGCGATCGAGACTGATCTGGCGCAGCGAACTGGACTGGATGTGGCTGTAGTGAAGGGCGCGAAGCGACCCATCCCTCTGGACTTTCGCTATTCGAAGGCACCCATCCACGAGACCATCGACCGATTGGTTCGCGACCGAAAAGCGCCGGTTTATGTGGTGCACTTCACGCAGAGAGCCTGCGCCGAACAGGCGCAAGCTCTGATGTCCATCAACTACTGCAGCAAGGAAGAAAAGAAGGCCATCCAGGAAGCTCTGCGCGGCACTCGCTTCGACACACCCTATGGCAAAGAGCTGAAGCGAATCCTGTCCCATGGGATCGGCCTGCATCACGCTGGATTGCTTCCCCGGTATCGACTTGCCGTCGAAAAGCTGGCCCAGGGTGGTCTCCTCAAGGTGATTGTGGGCACGGACACCCTCGGTGTGGGGATCAACGTACCGATCCGTACGGTTGTGTTTGCGCGCCTGTGCAAATTCAATGGTGTCCGTGTACGCATTCTTCCTGTGCGCGACTTTCAGCAGATCGCGGGTCGTGCGGGTCGTGCGGGCTTCGATGCTGAGGGTTCGGTGGTGGTGCAAGCTCCCGAGCACATTATCGAGAACGCAAGGCTGGAAGACAAAGCGAAGGATGGGAAGCGGAACAAGAAGAAGTTCGTTCGCCGGAAGCCACCACAGCGGGGCTACAAGCACTGGGACGAAGAGACCTTCCAGCAGCTCGTGCATCGTCCTCCTGAGGCTCTGGAGCCGCGGTTTGCGATGAGCCATGGTGTGCTGCTGTCGCTGCTCCAGCGAGCGGCTGACCGTCGGCGAGCAGGAGAGGCCGTGCCCATCGGTGGAGGCGTTCGCATGGCGCTCGATCTGATCGAGCGGTCGCACGCGCCTCGTCGCCAAAAGCAGGAGATGCGTGCACAGGTGCGCACCCTTTTCGAGAGTCTCGTGACGGCGCAGGTGGTTCGGAGAGTTCCGATGCGCGAAGGGTCACGGTGCACCGATGTGCTGATCGATGAAGAACTGCAGGAAGACTTTTCCATCGACCGGTCGCTGGGTTTGTGGCTTGTGGCGGCGATAGACGCGCTCGATCCGGAACATGCCGACTACGCACTCGACATGATCAGTCTCGTCGAGGCGGTCCAGGAGCACCCACATCCCGTCCTGCGGGCACAGGTGAGCGCCATCAAGGGGCGAATGGTGGCGGAGATGAAGGCTGCGGGGCTGGACTACGACGCGCGGATGGAGAAGCTCGAAGACGTCACCTGGCCGCAGCCCAAGGGCGACTGGATCCGAGAGATCTTCCATCTCTACCGCGAAGGCCACCCATGGCTCGATGGTGAAGCCGTCCGGCCCAAGGCGGTGTTGCGGGAGATGCTGGCGTCTTGGTCGGGCTTCAACGAGTTTGTGCACGAGTATGGGCTTGCACGCGTTGAGGGCGTGTTGCTTCGGTATTTGTCTGGATGTTGGCGTACCTTGTCGAAGGGCGTTCCGGAGGTGGCGAAGACCGACGCCGTGATTGAGATCGAGCAGTGGATCCGGGCGCTGCTTGCCCGCACGGACAGCTCGTTGATTGCGGCTTGGGAGCTGCTCCAGTCTGACGAAGCGGATGCGTTGGGACTCGACCTCGGTGAACGTCAGGTCGATATTTCAGAAGACCCTCGGCGCTTCAAGGCTCGGGTTCGGGCGGAGCTGCAGCTCCTTGTGCGAGCGCTGTCCATTGGTGACGACGCAGAAGCGGCTGTCCTATGTGGCGAGGGTGATTGGACCGAGCAGCGGGTTCGGGACTGTATGCAGCCGTTCGAGGAAGAGTACGGGCAGCGACCGATCTTCGACCATCGCGCGCGACTCGCTCATCGCACGCTGGTGGAAAAGACTGGTCCCCATCAGTGGCGAGTGGTGCAGACCTTGTTGGATCCGGAGGAGCACGACGAGTGGAGTGTGATTGCCCGTGTCGACTTGCGCTCAGATACCGACCCACCTGGGCGGATTGTTGACGTGGTCGATATTCGCGGGGCGTGAGTCTGCAAGACGTGGCGACGATGCGTTGACCGGGAGAGGGATGCAAAGCGGGAGACATCCGCAGACAAGTGTACCTACACAAAACGACAAGATGTGCGTTACGGGGCATGTCTGCGCGAGGGCGGGCGGTCGGTTTCGCGAGGGTCGCGTACTCAGGAGGTTCTGGTGTCCTTCTCTGTCTTTCCAAATGTACTGGTCATGTTGGGGCTGGACCACCGTGATGACGCTGTACTGCAGGCCGTTCTTGACAGCGCTGTAAGACTCGGGATTCGGTCGGTTCGTGTGTGCCACATCGAAAATCGAGACATCGTTGCCGGGCCTCTCGTTGGGCTTACCAAGCAAACCTTCCGCCCAGACCAGGCGCCTCCCGGCTTGGCAGCCGCATCTCGACGGCTTCGCGATGAGCTCCCAGAAGGGGTCAAGGTAGACTCCTCTTTGCTCACGGGGCCTACAGAAGCGGTGCTTGTGGATGCGGTCGACAAGAACGACATCGATCTCGTGGTGATGGGCCGCAATCCTGCGATCGACGGACAGCCCGGCTGGGGCTCTTCGCGTCGAAAGCTCCTGCGCCTGACCACTTGCAGTGTGTTGGTGGTGCCTCACGGTACCGAGCTAGACTGGAGCCGCGTGGTGTGCGGCATGGACTTCAGCCAGTGCGCGCGCGCGGCTCTGAGTGTGGCCTGTGGGGCTTCTGACAGTGTCGATGCCATCTACCAGTATGACCCGCAGACCGTGGTGGAGGCGGGCCGCAAGCAGGAAGAATTCCGGCAGCAGGTGGCGAACAATGCTCGCAAGCTCCTGGAGCGCGACATGCTCATGGAGGTTTCTGGCGCCGTGGTGCGGCCCAACCTCGTGGTGCATCCTGGTGGGAAGGTCGCGGATGTTCTCATCCGGTATGCGCAGGTCTCGCCCATCGTGATGGGCAGCCGAGGCATGACGCCGCTGGCGGCGCTGCTGCTGGGCTCCAGCGCCGACCGTGTGGCCGGTCGTGCACTCGGCCCGGTGCTCATCGTGCGAAGAAAGGGGTCGGTGCTCGGGCTGCTGGAGCGTCTGGTGCACAAGGCCTGAGCGGTCGACGAACCAGGAGTTTGCTGGAGGGTCGGACGGGCCGGCTCTCGCAACGGCGAGTGTTCGGAGAGACAATGTATCGTTGGATAGTGCTGGCTGGGTTGCTCTGTGCGTGCTCGAACGACGCTGACCCCTCGTCAAAGGGGGGAGACGGCGAGCCTGAGTCGGACATCAGTGAGGCTCGAGACAGCGCAGCCGATACGGGAACATCCGGCGCAGACGATGATGAACTCCGGGTCGCGGCCACCGTGCGCCTGCTCGATCCATATGGGCCTCGGCTTTCGGGTGTGTCGGTGTCGGATGTAGACAGTGAAGCCCGCTGCACCACCGACGACAGGGGCGAGTGTGTGGTCGATGTCCACAGGGATGCCGACTTTCAGCTCTCGGTGGTGGAAGAGTCCGTATTGGAGCACCGCTTGTTTGGCACGGCCGGCGCTGAGGGCTTCACGATGATTAGTTTCGTGGCCACTCCGCAGCTCACCAACCAGATCTATGGAATGCTCGGTGTCGTGCGCGATCGCTCGAAAGGCACTGTGGTGGTGGGACTCGACAATCCGGATCTGAGCCCGGCCACCGGCGCCTCCGCCGCGATCGACGCGGAGTCGGACTTGGTGTTTGTGCTTGGAGCCCGGCTGCCGGAGTCCGGCGACACGCTCGTGGCCGGCGGCAGCAGCATCGTCACGTTCGTGAACGTGCCGCCCGGCCCCGTCTCGGTCTCGACCACCGGTGCGGAGGGCACCACATGTGAAGTGGCTCCTGCGCGCGAGGCAGAGACCCACACCGTTGAGGCTGTCGCAGGGGCAGTCTCGGTCGTCACGTTCATCTGCGAGTAGCATCGCGGTGGCGCTGTATGGCGTCGTGCAGCCTGCAGGACTCTTCATGCTTCTACCTCTCACCTTGTGGTCGCTGTGGATCTCGGTCGCAGATGCCGATGCCACTTGGGCGGTACGCAGCGCGAATGGAGAGCCCACCCAGCGGATGATCGACCCAGCCTCGCTGTTTTCCTCGGCGGATGCGGGATGGGCAGGCGGTCGACCTGTGGTCACGGACCTGGCGTCGATCGCTGCGGTCGCGGAAGACACCGCTCGCTGGATTCGCAGTGGCGAGTCCTGCGCGGTGCTCGCGGGTGGCGGTGTTCCTTCCGCGCTTGGTCTCCATGCGGCACAGACCCTTGCCACGCTGGATGCGATTGCCCGCATCGCAAGGGAAGACATCGGAAATCCATCACCACGTCTTTCCGATCCGGCTTTTCTCGAGGCCAACTTCAATCTGTGGTGGTGGACTCCCGACCATGTGGGTGCACGCTCTCGCGGTCACTCACTGCCCTCTGACCACATCCGAATCACACGGTACCTGGTGAGCCGAATCGACGGTCGTGACTCGCCCGAGGGAGCCTATCGGCATGCTTTGTACGCCGATCCTGGACCCGATGCCCGTGAGCAGTACACACGTCGTGAGGTCATTGCCGGTGCTTGGAAGTCGGGTGGCGCTCGGCCGCTCACCTGGTTGACGGAGCGAGGCGTCTACGAGGCGAACATGCAGGGCACGGTTGCGGTGCGACTGCCCGACGGACGAGAGCGCATGTTCAATGTCCATGAAAACAACGGCCATGCCTATCGGGTGGGCGTGGGGGATCCGCGCGCGCAAGACCGGTACTGGTACTTTCGCGAGGTGGATGCGGCCTACGGATTCGGCGCACCAGAAGACTGCCCGGCCGCTGGGAAAGTGAAGCTAGCGGCCAAGGCTTCGGTAGCGGGCGACGTCCACAATATTGGACTCGGGCGCTTGGTGATGATGGAGGGAAGAGAGGGCCTTCACTTGGCAGTGCTCGCCGACACGGGGGGCGCCTTCAGCCCCAATCTGTTTCAGCTCGACTGGTTCGGTGGAAGCTACGACAGCCATCGTGCGCTGTACACGGCCACCTCAAGTGTGCCGGAGACCACCCGTGTCGGCTTGCTCATCGTGAAGTCTTCAAGCCACTGAGCATTCGATGATGCGCGGTTTCGTGCCGGATACGATCGTGC
>CAJWOS010000404.1 GCA_913044235.1 uncultured Pseudomonadota bacterium | reverse complement strand
GGGGGGGGGGGGGGGGCGGGTAACAGCAGAAAGAGCGTGCTGCATAGATTGTTTGAATTCGATTGGTTCGGCAAAAACATCTATGATTAAGGATTTTTTGGTAGCCGCATCCGGAGCAGCTTCGGTCGGAAGCCTGGAGAAGTCCAAGCCAAGCGAATCGTGACGGGGGCTGGCGACCCCACCGACGGTCTCGAAGTCGACTTTTTTACTGGACCGGTTTCGAGGTGCCGGCCTTGCGGGGTCCAATCCCTGGAGCTTTCGGGTGCGCCTGGAAGCCGTGTCGGATGCAGAGACCCGATGGTCACCATTCTGGTGATCATGGAACAAACGAGGAGAAGACAATGCGGATGTGGATGCCTGCCATGGTATTTTTCGCGGGCCTTATGGCCTGTGGCGAGAGGGACTTCGAAGCAGTGGACAGCGGCTCGACCACCACGGTGGGGGACAGCGGGCTTCCGCCGGTTGCTGTTCCCCCCGAGCCGGAGGCCTGCTCCATCGCGGAAGAGGCCGGCTGCCTTGCGTGCTACGACGGGGAAATGACCTGTTCCTATGGGGACGAAAGTGTGACCGTGGCCTCTTGTGGAGACTGTCAGGCCCGTGTCGCGCTCTATGCCGAGCTGTGCGGCGCTGGAATCGCAGACAGCCTGGAGGAGATCGAAGCGGGGATGGTCTGTTCCGATCCTGTCTGACGGAACCACGTGGGCTGTCGCTCCAGACTCGCCTCTGCGCGACTCGAGGCGAGGGCCAACTGCATCGTCGCTTGGGGCTACGGACGGCTGCATGGTTCCATCGCGGGTCGATTTCCGGCTGCTCGAGATGGAACTCCTCGGCGCTAGCAGGCCCGAAATGTGCGGTTGAGGAACGCTTTGTACAGGAAGATGCGGAGGTTGGATTTCGGTAAACAACCGTGCCCAGGGTGTAATGAGTGGTGTATTCTGTAATAGAATTTTACTGATATATTGTACTATTACACCAGATATATAGACCAAAAGAAAAGAATCGCTGGACGAGATTTGCTCTCGGGAGCTGGCTACTGGGCTCGATGGCACCGTGGACCGTTTGAATGTGCCTCGTGAGATACAATGCCCCCCGAGCGCCCACCGTGAGGAGCATGTGCAGTTTAGACGGACCAGCATCCTGCTGTTTTCGACCATCATCGGAATCGTCGGATTGCTCCTTTTTGCGGGCATCATGATTGATTTGGGGTCGAGCGGGAGGGCTTTTTCTGAGATCCTGGAGCTCGTTCGTGAGCAGGGTCTCCAGACGGCGCTGGCGCCGTTGCCAGAGGTCTTGGCGGCGTTGCTGGGCATCATGCTCACGGTGGTTGCCATCGTGGTGCAGCTTGCTGCGCAGCGGTATTCAACAAAGGTGATCGACCTGTTTTTGCGGGACTCCACCAACCTGTCGTTCTTCCTTTTTATGGTCGTGTCTTGTACCTATGTGACTGTGGTCCCGATGTTTGCGCCCGAGTCTGGACCCACGCCTGTGGTCACAGTGGGTATCGGTCTGGTGCTTTGCATCATCAACTTCACCCTGCTGCTGCCCTATGTGGCCTATGTGTTCACATTCTTGCAGCCGAGCAACATCATCCGCCGCATCGAAGCCGACGCCGATCGACATCTGGCTGGACTGGTCGCACGGGAGAACGCATCGCACAGCCAGATTGAAGCGGCGCAGGCTCAGGTCGCGATGTCGGTGGAACGCATCTCCGACAGCTGTCTTTCAGCCATTCAACAGTCCGACCGCTATCTTGCGGTCTATACCCTCGAAGTGCTCGAACAGATGCTGTGTTCCTACCTGGAGCGAGAGTCGGAGCTCCCAGAAGCCTGGTCTCGCATCGATAAGAGACACTTCTACATGCTGTCGAAGCGGCACCACGAAGAAATCGTAGAGTCGAAAGTTTGGGTGGAGGCGAAGATCCTCTACGAATTCGAGCATGCGTATCGGTACGCGCTTCGTCTCGAAGATCAAGACATCCTGGCGCGGATTGCATCAGCCACACATGCTGTGGGCGTGAAGGCCATCGAAGTGAACGACCGGCGAGCCGTGAAGATGGTCATTCGGTTCTTCAACACGTTCATGCGCCACGCGCTCAATGTTGGGCAGGTCCGAACCTGCTACACCGTGCTCTACCAGTATCGTGTGCTCGCTTCCCATCTGCGTGAATCGCATGCAGACCTGCTCCGTCGGGTGTGCGAGCACATCGTCTACTACGGACGTTTGGCGCGGGAAAAGGGTGCTCCGTTTGTCACGGTCACGGCTGCGCACGACCTGAGCACGCTCTGCTTGGACGCGTATGGCCACGATCCCCAGCAGGCGAATCGCATCCTCAAGCAGATGTTTACGATCGTGGATGCAGACGACGACCCGGAACGCGCCAACACGGTGAGCATCGGGATGCTCCAGGTGTTTGCCATTTTGGGCACGCGGCTGTTGGAGCGTGGCGACACCAGCTCGGTCGTCGCCATCCAGGCCTTTCTGCGGAAGATGCCGGCAGGAGCGCTCCGGCGAATGAAGGAGCGCACTTTGGCGGTCACAGACTGGAAGTTCTGGGAAGTCACAGACCGTGGAGATGACTTCAACTACCTACCGCCATCGTCGAGACCGCACTTCGAGCGCTTGCTCGCGGCGGTGCATGCGGCGTCTGGTGATGCAGCCCCGTAGGCACCCAACAGAACCGCGGCGGCAGACCCGCTTGAGATACGATGCGGTCCTTGGAGGCGACCATGATCGGAAGACTGAACCATGTGGGTGTGGCCACCCCATCGATTGAAGACTCGATCCGGATGTACCGCGACACCTTGGGTGTCACCGACATCGGAGACAAGTTCAAGATGGAGGAGCAGGGAGTCTGGGTGTGCTTTGTCAACGTGGCGAACAGCCAGATCGAACTGATTGAACCCATCGACGAAAGCAGCCCCATCACGAGGTTCTTGCGTGCCAACCCGCGGGGCGGGCAGCACCATATCTGCTTCGAAGTGGAAGACCTCTTGCAAGCCCGAGACGCGATGGTGGCGAAGGGCGCGCGGGTGTTGGGCGAGCCTCGCATCGGCGCCCACGGCACGCCCATCATTTTTGTGCACCCCAAAGACATGGGGGGCGTCCTCATCGAGCTGATGCAGACGCCGACTGCCGCCCACTGAGTCCTGCGGGCTGGTCGCTGGCTATTCCGGGAGGCGACGCGAGCGTGGGGGGCGTGCCTTGTTTCGCGTGGCATTTGGGGTGCCCACGGGCTCCGCATCGAGCGACTGCAGCACGCTGGCCACTTCCACGGCGGCGTCGAGCAGTGCTTGCAGGGGCGACTGCGAGGCACCCGCCACGCCCAAGATCAGGGTTCCATGCGCCACTTCTACGCGCTCCCACCGCTCGACGGTCTCGATCAGCACGCCGCGCGCAGTGTCGAAGTGCGGATGGGCGAGTAGGCGTGCGGCCGCACTTGGAGGCTCGATTTGGACGAAGCGGTCGAGGATGAGATCACCGCTGTCTCCATGTCCTTTCGTGAGGGACAGACGAGCCATGGAGGCTGGCAGCTCCACCCGGGCTGTGGTGTGCCATTCCGTGGCGTTGCGCATGCACTGCAGCTCCACGCGCGCCCCCCGCACGCTGCCTTGCAGACTGCGAAAGCCGATCCGCTCTTCCAGGGTGAGGAAGTGGGCTGCACTGAGGCGGTCCCATACGGTCCGACCGCCGGCGAGCGCGCGTGCAATCACGACGGCTTGATCGATGTTTCGGGCGATTTGGTTGGGATTCAGACTTCGATCACGGAGCAGGAGCGTTCCAGACTCGATGGAGACCTCGACGTTTCGTTGCACGAGGTCCTGTAGTGCCGACATTGTGGTGGGCTTCCCGAGAAGCAGCGCTCGCCGTTGCGGATCGCGACCCAGTACCACCAGCGCTCGGTCGAGCCTGGGTTCGTGAAATACCGGATCAGATGGCGTGAAGAGCCGCTGGAAGTGGTTCCAGGTGCGCGCGGGGTGCATCGACAAGTCGCGCGGAAAAGTGTCCGAGAGTGGAATCCGCACTTGGACGATGCTTTGAGGCAAGCGAATCGCGACTTGAATGGGCACTCCGGTGATGGTGCCTGCCCACTGCCAGACGTTCGAAGATCGCACCACCACGGGCGCGAGGTCTCGCTCGCGCATCACTCGGCGCCAGCCGTTGTGCGGCCTGGCCTGAAGCGCGGGTGAAGACGCTCTGGCCTTGGACTTGGCGAGGGACTTCTTCGCGAGCCAGCCGATCATCCTCCCGAGGAATCCGGCTCCGCCGCCGATGCACACGATGGCCGCGCACACGATGACATCAGAGCTATCGAGCTCGGGGAAAGCCGACGCGGCGTGGAAGGCTGCCAGGCCGATGCCCAGAATCAGTCCGAACATCAGCAGCGGAACCTTGTTCTGCGACAGAGGGTGTTTCACCAGACTCCAGGGTGGGCGAGGAGGGGATGCATACGCCACTGGATTGCTTGCCATGCAGAACATTTGGCACAGGTGGCCCGACCGGTGCATTGGCCGCTCATGTCCACAATTTCCCGACGGCCTTGTCTGTGGGTGACTGCTTCACGGACCCAGAGGCACCGAGCTTGTCTTCCCAAGGCGACGCAGTCCACCCAGCAATCCCAGGAATCGGGTCGGACCGTTAACCGGACGGCGTCTCGGTGAGGTGGGCGGCCTGTGCTCCGTTGGGGTCGGGCGTGTGCGCCTTCACGGATAGCGAGCGCGCCAGCGCAAGGGCATCATCGATGGCCGTGAGCACCTTCGCGGGTTCGCACGAAGGGATGGTCACGGTGATGGTGCCCTCACTCACCTGGGCATCCGGGTAGCCCATCACCAGCGCCAGCACGTCTTCTCGCACCTGGTCGCATCCGAGGTGTGTGCGGACCGCCTCGGGCTGGGCGGTCTCCACTGCAACATGACCATCGAGGATGGGGTCGAGCATCGGCACCTCGGCACCGCTCGCTTGCTGCTTGGATCGGAGCACCAGCCCATCGTCGACCGGATCGGGAATGGTGATCTGAAGCCGCATCCCATCTCCCTGCCTTGCCTGCCGAAGCTTGATCCGCGCTCCCTCCCGCACACCGGTGAAGCGCGGAAGGTTCCGCACATACCGGGGAACAATGCGCAGACCGGAGCGACTGGCAAGGGTCTCGCTGTAGCGGTCGAGTGCGGCAGAGAGCTGAATGAAGATGGCAAGTGTGTCATCGAGCAAAGGGGCGAGCGCTTCCCTGAGGATCCCCATCCGGTGGAGGGTGCGTGTGTTGTCCTCGAGCTGAAGGCGTGTCAGCTCGGTCATCGAGAAGTCGGGCCCGGTCAGCTTGGCCTTGGCCAGCCACTGCTGCAGGGTCTGATCTGCGAAGAGGGCTTGCAGAAGAGATGGTGCGCTGCTGTGCACGCGGGCGTGGTCGTCGATGGTGGGGATGCCCACGTGCACATCAGGCGCTCGTATCGGCTCGAGAATAGAACGCTGGATGTCGAACAGGCCGTGTTGACGTGGAGGTCCCGTGACCGTGAGGCGGGTCTGCCATTTGTCGTTCCGGACGATTTCAATCTGGACTGCGCAGCCCGAGCAGGAACCCCTGAGGGCGAGCTTCTTGTGGTTTTCCTGAACGTAGATCTTGAGGCCTCGCTTCCGCGCCACCGACTGCCAGAAGGGCGCGGCACCGGAAATCTGTTGCGAGAGCCACCGCCGGTTGAAGCGGAAGGCCCCGAGCAGCGCGGTGCAGCACAGGATTCCGAGAGCGGTCATCCCGACGGGTCCCATTGCTGCTTCCTGAGGGTCTGTTTGCACGGACAGGGTTTCATTGCCCCCTGTACGGAACCGGTAACGGACCTCGTCGGTGCCCGTCGAGGGGTGGCTGGATGCCCTGGAAGGCTGAGAACGGGGCGCTGCCCGCCCGCCATGGTCGCATGGCTGTGGGCATGACGGTGTGTGTACGGATTCGGCTCAACGCCCGCTGCTCTCGGGCAGGGTGCACACGAATCCATGGAAGCTGCTGCAGGGCAGATCCACCCACCCCTGCTTGTCTTGCCAGTTCATCCCCGCGCAGAAGGGATCCTTGCTGCGGCCGTCGGGCTGGCCGGGTGCGAAGCCAAGCGCTTCGATCTCCGTGCCGTTGCTCCAGCGCCAGTGGCCGGTCTCCCGGTCTGCGCGCACCGGTACCCAGACGGTCCGAGAGCTCACCTGGGGGAGCACTTCGAGCAACAGGGCTTGCTGTTCGGGGGACCACGGGCGGTCACCGTGTGCCGAGAGTGCTTCGCAAGACGCCACGATGCCATCCCAGGGCACGACCGCGGTGCAGATGAGCACCGTTTCGACCTGCAGACAGGCGGGCTCCCCGTCTTCATCGGACCACGCAGAGTGCGGGAAGGTGGCCGGGATGTCGAGGAGGGTGCTCGGGTCTTCGGCCCGCCAGCCGCTCAGGGTGCTCTTGGGCATCTGAAAGAGCATGAAAAAGGCCAGCAGGAGCATCGCGCCGGTGATGCCTCGGCCCAGCCATGGGGCGACCGGGGGTGCCCTTCGCCCATTGAGCAGCACCCCGATCCAGCTGTTGCGCACCAGAGCATCGTAGGTGACCATGCAGAAAAGGAACACCAGCGACGAGGTGAGCAAGAAGTGCAGCACGGGCGGCGCTGAGGGCCACCAGAACAGGTGGGGAACCGAAAACGCGAGCGGCAGATGCAGCAGGTACACCCAGTACGATGCATCCGACAGATAGCGACCGGCCGGGCGATGCTGGTCGGGCCGCTTCAAGAACAGCACCGCCTCCACGCTCGTCACGAAACTCAACAGCGCCCTCGCAGACCGCGCAGCGTATGCCCCGCGCAAAGCAGCGGACGAATTTGAGGTGCGGCACTTT
>CAJWOS010000403.1 GCA_913044235.1 uncultured Pseudomonadota bacterium | reverse complement strand
CCGCAAACGCTTCGATGCGCGCCTCGAGACCAGCAAGTTGTTGTTCGTTCACGCCTCCAGCTCCCTTGTAGACCCCACTCACCACCTCTGGCGCCGCCTGGTGTCGCCCGTACACCTTCTCGAGGGCGAGGCTGATCTCACCCACCGTGGCTTTCGCCCGCGCGGCGTCAATCGCGAGCGCCAGCAGGTTTCCGTCTCCCGAGTCGGCGGCCTTGGTGATGGCCTTGAGCCGACCGGAGAGGACCACCTCGTCCCGCGCAGCTCGGAGGGCCCGGAGCTGCGCAATCTGTGCCTCCCGGACCGCCGAGTTGTCCACCTGCAGAATGGGGATGTCGTCGGGCTCGGTCGGTGGCAGCTTGTTCACTCCGAGAATGGTCTGCTGCCCATTGTCGATCCGGGCCTGGGTGCGCGCAGCCGAAGCCTCGATGCGTCGCTTCGGCAAGCCGGCCTCGATGGCCTTGGCCATCCCCCCGAGCGACTCCACCTCCGCGAGGTGCTCCCGTGCCTTTTCGATCAGATCGGCTGTGAGCCGCTCCACGTGGTGGCTGCCACCCCAGGGATCGATGCCAGCCGTGGTACCACTCTCCTGCTGCAAGAACAGCTGGGTGTTGCGTGCAATCCGGGCCGAGAAGTCCGTGGGTAGGGCCAGCGCTTCATCGAGGCTGTTGGTGTGCAGCGACTGGGTGTGCCCCTGGGTTGCTGCCATCGCTTCGATGCAGGTGCGGGAGACGTTGTTGTAGACGTCTTGCGCCGTGAGGCTCCAGCCCGAGGTCTGGCAGTGCGTTCGCAGCGCAAGGGACTTTGGGTTCTTGGGCGCAAAAGGCGCAATCAGTTCCGCCCACAGGAACCGGGCTGCGCGGAGCTTGGCCACTTCCATGAAGAAGTTCATGCCGATGCCGAAGAAAAAGCTGATGCGCGGGACAAAGCGGTCCACATCGATGCCCGCAGCCACGCCTGTGCGCACATACTCCAAGCCGTCGGCGAGGGTGTAGGCCAGCTCAAGGTCGGCCGTGGCCCCTGCTTCCTGCATGTGGTAGCCCGACACGCTGATGCTGTTGAAGCGAGGCATGTGCGCAGCCGTGTAGGCAAAGATGTCGGCGATGATCCGCATGCTCGGCGCAGGTGGGTAGATGTAGGTGTTGCGGACCATGAACTCTTTGAGGATGTCGTTCTGGATGGTCCCGGCAAGCTTTTCGGGCGATACCCCCTGCTCTTCTGCAGCCACCACATACAAGGCCATGATGGGTAGCACAGCACCATTCATGGTCATCGACACACTCATCCGATCGAGCGGAATCCCATCGAACAGCGCCCGCATGTCGAGGATCGAGTCGACGGCAACCCCTGCCATGCCCACGTCGCCCGAGACCCGTGGATGGTCGGAGTCGTAGCCCCGATGCGTGGCCAGATCGAAGGCGATCGAGAGCCCTTTCTGGCCGGCCGCGAGGTTCCGTCGGTAGAAGGCGTTCGACTTGGCCGCCGTGGAAAAACCCGCATACTGCCGGATGGTCCAAGGCCGTGTGGCATACATCGTTGCATAGGGCCCGCGCACATAGGGTGCGACCCCCGGAGCCCCGTGCATATGGCCTGCCTCGATGGGCGTGGGCAGTCGGTCCACATGGATGCCTTCAGGGGTCGACCACGGCGCGAGAACCGAGCCGGCTTCGGGCAGCTCAACGGGGATGTCGTCCAGCGAAAGGTTCGTGAGATCGGGTGTGGGCATCACAGTCGCTCCGATGCTGGAATGTCGAGGACGCGATGGAGCTCGGCGAGGCGCTCCCGAACATTGCATCCTGTGTAGATGAAGTCCGTCACGCCGGCTGTGCGCCACTCTGCTTCATGCGAGCCGGGCCGACCGGCCAACCAGACCGCCTCCGCACCCGCCGACCGCAGTGCCGAAGCGAGGACCCCTACCACATCCGGATAGTCGGCATCTGAGCCGCAGATGACACCCACGCAGGCACCCGAATCGCAAAACGCGTCTACGAGCGCAGCGACATCGGACAGTCCCCCCGGGTCCACCGTGCGGAGTCCGCCGGCCGCAAGCAGATTGGTCGTGAACATGGCCCGTGCGGAGTGACGGGCGAGAGGCCCCCACGTCGCCAAAAATACCGGAGGCAGGTTGGGGCGGGCTTCCGCGGCATCGCGCAGGTCTTCCCAAGCGGAAGCATGGCGAATCGGCGTCAGCCGACCCCGCAGGGCTGGCTGGTCTTTGGGCTGCAAAGCCTGGTCAGCAGCACCGGGGAAGTCCGACACCCCCACCAGTGCCGCCTTGCGTCGATCCAAGTCGGTTGCGAGAGCGCCACGCTCGGCAGCGACCCGATCGCTCAGGACCGCTCGGCCCGCCGCGTTTTCCAGACCGCCCGCAGCCTCGATGGACTGCAGCACCCCCCAGCCGGCTCGTGCGATCTGCAGAGTGAGGTGTTCGAGTGTGTAGCTACCTGCCGCCGGATCCCGCACCACTCCCAGATGGCTCTCTTCCGCAAGCAGCAGCTGGGTGTTGGTGGCCATCCGAAGCCCCAGAGCCGACCGTTCGCCCCCCGCGTCATCGTAGGGCAGCAGAGTGATGGCATCAGCCCCACCCGTCGCACCCACAAATCCAGCCAGAGTGCTGCGCAACAGGTTTACCCAAGGATCGTGCCGAGTTTGCCAGCATCGCAGCTGGAATCCGTGCACCACCATGCGTGTCCGCTCCGCTCGAGCCTCTCCAAATGCAGCACAGAGGCGTGCCGTGGTGAGTCGGACTGCACGGAGCAACGCGAGGCCGACCAGCTGATCCCGGCCCAGTCCCACGGAGAGCCGAGAGGCAGCGGCCACATCGGCCACCGGGATGCCCCGCTCCCCCAGTGCCCGGAGCGTAGCGGCCACGGTCGCCAGCAGAGCGCCAAGCTCCGTCACCGCCGAGCCACCCGCCTCACGGGCCGCGAGTCCTGAGTGCCCCACAACGGAGAGGTGCATGGGGCGTCGACGGATGCACGCAGCAACCCCATCCCACCACCCCGCGTTGGGCAACGCGGCACCCACCGAGAGGTGCTCCCCAAAGGGATCGGCCCCGATCGAACCCCACACCCGGTCAAGGGTCACCCCTTGCCGATGCGCCGCCGACTCGACGTGCGAAAGTCGCTGCTCGACCGTTCCGCCCTGCTGCCAGACCACTCCGGTCTCCGAGAGGTCGATGCGGTCGAGGGCCGCATCCACAAGGGCCGCATCTGCGGTCACGAAACGGATGCTGTCCGCACCGCG
This sequence comes from uncultured Pseudomonadota bacterium, assembly GCA_913044235.1. GTDB lineage: Bacteria > Myxococcota_A > UBA796 > UBA796 > UBA2385 > CAJWOS01. The sequence goes on along the minus strand of CAJWOS010000403.1, from coordinate 3,627 downwards.
GTGGAGATCTTGCTCAACGGCCTCGAGGGAATCCGCACCATCAAGCGAGTGCTCCGCGCACACCTCCCACCGACCATCCCTGGACAGTGCCACAATCAGCGCAGAGGCATTGGCATCGAGCGGGCGGCGGGTCTGCAGCGCCGGCAGAGTGATTCCACCCGGCAACGAGCGGTTCATTCGACGCTCAAAAGGAGCGCCGCGAAGCGTTTGCTCAACGAGCTGCCGCCATCGGCTCAAGTCGGAAGACGAAGGTTCAGGCACGCCGGTCTCCTGTCTGGGGGGAGGTTGTAGCCTCCTGGGCGATCTTCTTCACGGCAGCTGGACATCGAGTGTATTCTCCGTCGGTACAATGAGGCATCCAAGGAGAACGAATGCGTCCAGCCCTTCGCACCGCCGCACTGCTCGGTTCCACACTCCTGACCGCTTCGGCCTGTGCGCCTTCCACCCCCGCAGGTACGGATAAAGGAACGGAGCAAAGTGTCGGCATGCTCGAAGACATGGTCTACGGGCACTACACCACCTTCGAGTCGATCGAAGCCCTGGCGACCGAAGACGGCATGGACCTCGAGTCCGACCGCAGCGCCGACTGGCCCACCAGTGGTGTCGCGACCATCAGCTTCGGCGGCAGCACTGTCGGCACAGAGTTTTCGGTGGACCGCACTGACTATGAACGGGTCAGTCGAACCTGGTCGGTCAGCCTGAAGCTCAATCCGATGGTGGCCGCCGGCAATAACACCACCGGTGACCTCACGGGTTTGTGGGACTACTGGGTCGAAGGCGACGAGGCCGCCGGAGCCACGATGGGCTGGGTAGAAATCAGCCTCACTGGCAACGTGGTGTCGCCGAGTCAGCCCGGAGGAGCCCCTACCGAGATCTACGCCGTCGTGAACGAAAACGGGCAGATCTACGAAGCGGAGATCATCCACGGCGACGAGACCAAGGTCATCGCCCCCTGAGCCCCACACGGAGCGGCGAAAGGGAGGGCCGGCAAAAAATCGCGCCGGCGAAAGGGCGACCCGGCAGCATCGCAGGTCGCCGCAGCCAAAGCGCTGCAGGACCATGCTCCACGGCCGACGGACTCACATAGTGAGCTTTCGGTACTTGATCCGCTGGGGCTGGTCGGCATCGATGCCGAGCCGGCGCTTGCGATCCTTTTCGTAGTCCTGGTAGTTCCCCTCAAACCAGACCACCTCGCTGTTGCCCTCGAACGCGAGGATGTGCGTAGCGATGCGGTCGAGGAACCAGCGGTCGTGGCTGGTGACCACTGCACATCCAGGGAACTCCACCAGCGCCTCTTCGAGGTTCCGCAAGGTCTCGACATCCAGATCATTGGTGGGCTCATCGAGCAGCACCACGTTGCCACCGCGCTTGAGCAGCTGGGCAAGATGGACCCGATTTCGCTCCCCGCCTGAGAGGGTGCCGACCTTCTGCTGCTGGTCAGATCCGGTGAAGTTGAAGAGCGACACATACTGGCGGGAGTTCATGGCCTGCCCACCAATCAGCACTTCGTCGTGCCCTCCGGAAATGGCCTCCCAGACCGAGTTGTCGGGATTGAGCGCATCGCGGGACTGGTCGACGTAGGCGAGGTCTACGGTCTCGCCGAGGACCAGCTCGCCCGAATCGGCACTTTCCTCCCCCACGATCAACCGGAAGAGCGTGGACTTCCCCGCACCATTCGGTCCGATTACGCCCACGATTCCGCCGGGCGGAAGCTCGAAGTTGAGATCGTCGAAGAGGAGCTTCTCGTTGTAGGCCTTCCTCACGCCTTGTACCTGAAGCACCTTGCTTCCCAGTCGCTTGGAGAGCGGGATCCGAATCTTTGCGCCGGTCGCCCGGCGATCATCTTGCTGCTGAGCCACCAGCGACTCGTAGGCCGTAATCCGCGCCTTGTTCTTCGCTTGTCGCGCCTTTGGCGACTGACGAATCCAAGCGAGCTCCTTGGCCATCGCCTTCATCCGCTTGGTCTCGGACTTTTTCTGCTGGCGCATCCGCTCCTGCTTCTGCTCGAGCCAGCCGGAGTAGTTCCCTTCGAAGGGGTAGGCCTTGCCGTGATCAAGCTCCAGGATCCACTGCGCCACATTGTCGAGGAAGTAGCGGTCGTGGGTGATGGCCACCACACAGCCAGGGTACTCTTCGAGGTACCGCTCTAACCAGGCCACACTCTCGGCATCGAGGTGGTTCGTGGGCTCGTCGAGCAGGAGGAGATCGGGCTTCCGAAGCAGGAGCTGACACAGCGCGACCCGACGCCGCTCTCCACCAGACAGGTGCGTGACGGCCCAGTCGCCCGGAGGTGTACGGAGCGCATTCATCGCGATTTCGATGGTTCGGTCGAGCTCCCATGCATTGGTGGCGTCGATCTCGTCCTGGAGGCGGGCCTGCTTCGCGATGAGGGCATCGAAGTCGGCATCCGGATCGCCGAAGCCTTCGTTGACCTTCTCGTATTCATTGAGGATTGCCCGGATGTGCGCCAGACCCAGCTCGATGTTTTCTCGCACCGTGAGCGACTCATCGAGCTGGGGCTCCTGGGGTAGGAAGCCCACGGTCTTGCCGTCCTGGCGAATGACCTGACCACCGAAGTCGTCGTCGACGCCCGCCATGATGCGCATCAAGGTGGACTTGCCCGAGCCGTTGTGCCCGATGACCCCAATTTTTGCATCTGGAAAAAAGCTGAGCCAGGTGGGCTGCAGGAGCACCCGTCCCGCCGGCAGCCGCTTCTCGGTCCCAATCATCTGAAAGATATATTCTGCCACGCAGCAAACCCCATCTGATGGGCGTCGTGGTTGACGGCACCCACCACCTTCGGTGAATGGAAGACAGCGAGGGTCACGCTCACCGCCTGAGGCCGCCTCCCTACCGCCGCCCTCTCCACCCTGCCAGCGCCAACCCGCCCCAACGCCACAACACCATGCTCACAGCGGTGCTCAGTCGGTGGGCCGGTCCTTCTTCGGCGGCGGCGCCGGTCCGAGGAGGACTTTGACTTCCACCACCCCATCTGCGGCCGGGAACCGCACCTTGTCCAGCTGCTTGACCAAACAGGCGGACAGCTCACCGTTGGTTGGATCCTGCACATTCGTGATGTTGACCGCGTTGGGGAGGCCATCAGCGCTCACATCAAGAAAGGCCTCGATGGGCGCAGCCTTTGTCAGTGCATCTTTCGATCCGTAGCAGGTCGCAAGCATGGGGCCACGACGGTTGAGCGCGTTCAAGTAGTCCACCGGGGAGGTGGCGCCCTTGGTGGACAATTCCTTCACCTGCAGCGCCGGCGGCCCACTCGCCTCGGCGAAGATCGGCCAACAGATAGCTACGACGAAAAGGGCGAATGAATAGATGACAACGCGCACAAGGACTTCCGCACAAGGGGACCTGGAGACTGTAGTCCATCCACAGACAACACTCTATTTTCGGCCGCACCTGCGATTTGGTCGCGGTCCACCAAACAATTCTCCCAAAAGGCTTCCATCGCCGTCGTCAGGCACACCGTAGAGGGCTACGTCGCTGCCTTGCTCGTCGAGGTGAACATGTCTTCCACACGGTTCTTCTGCTCGAATCCCCTCCGTGTCGCTGCCGCGACCGCGTGGCTCCCGACCGGTTGCGGCGCGGCTCCCGCCCCCACCACCCCCCCCCCCC
>CAJWOS010000402.1 GCA_913044235.1 uncultured Pseudomonadota bacterium | reverse complement strand
CGGCGACGTAGCCGAGGGTGACCATCGAGTCGACGGCGTCCTTGAGCGTGTCCTTGTAGAGGTTGGACTTCTTCTTCCGGTCGACGGTGTAGGCGCCGAGTCGCGACATGAAGAAGGCCATCGCGGGACTGGTGAAGAGGTTCAAGCCAGCGCCGTAGATGAACGGTGGCAGGCCCGCCTGGTAGATTCCGTAGCCGAGTAGGGGGCTGTCGAGGTTGGACAGGTGGGTGGGGGCGAGCACCAACGTGTGGTTCTCAGACAGCGTCCGGATGCGGTCCAGCGGGCCCTGCACGACGAGGTGGGAAGCCGGATCGAAGTCGCCGCCGAGGAGCTCCCGGGGGCCAGTCGCGGTCAGCAGGCGCGTGAGCATTCCAGGCAGCAAGCGGGTCGCGAAGCGGTAGGTGCGATCGGAGAATTCGTTGTGGACCTCGGCGGCATACCGCTGCACCAAGGAAAACAGGGCGTCTTCCACCTCAGAACGGGTTCCACGCAGTGCCCGTGCTGCCGCTTCGACCGCCGCGCGCTCGGCTGCGTCGAGCTCGGGAACCGGAGGCTTCAGCGCCGAGAACCGCTTTCGTTCGAGGTACACGCAGTTGGCGAGGAGCTCTCGTAGATGGGCTTCCGAAAGCGGCCCGAAGCGATCCGCGGCCCGACGGCGAAGCGCATCGACGATCTCGTCTGTGGTTGCACGACGGGGTGCCGACGACATGAACCCTCCAGCACCGGTTCGGCGGTGCAGTGTAGCCCGGGCGAGCGTGGCGATTTCCGACAAGGCATGTCGCTGTGCAGCATCGGCGGGGCAAACGTGCCGTGGGACGGGTGGTCAGGCAGGGGTTCGGTACGCCTGCTCTTCCAAGCCACGTTTTTGCCGGTGGAACTCGGGAGCCATGCAGCGGAGCCAGCCCTCGCACTCGGCGGCCAATTCGTGTCCGTTCTGCCAGCGCTTGCGGGGGTCACGCGAGAGTGCGCGCCCGAGAATATGCACAAGGGAGTGCTTCGCGATGCCGGTGAATCCGGCTCGATTGACCACCGTATGGATGCTCTGAACGCCGAGCTCGTGGGGCCACATACACTTGCCCGAAAGCAACACGAGCAGACAGCAGCCCAAGGCATAGGTGTCTAGAGTGGGGGTGTGGACCGGGCGCCGCTGTCGAAACAGCTCGGGTGGAATGAAGCCAGGGGTTCCCGCCACCACGGTGGTGCTCTGCACGCCAGGGCGATTCAGGTGCACCAGTCCCCAGTCGAGAATCGTCACTTCGCCATCGGGGCCAATGGAAATGTTGCTGGGCTTGAGATCCCGATGCACCCATCCTCCTCGATGAACATCCCCCATGATGCGGGCCGCGCGCGCGATGATCCGGATCGAGTCGAGTGGCGTCTTTTTCCCCCCGTTCTGCCACCAATCGGAGAGGTTCGTTCCGGGGGCCATGCTCATGACGAACCATGCGCGTCCGTCTTCGAGGCGTCCGTCGTCGAGTAGGGATGGCCTTCCAAATCCCCCATGAACGCGCAGCCAGTCTGCTTCTCGGTGGATGCAAGACCGCGCGGACCGCGTGGCACCGACGCGCTCCACCTTCATCACCGCAATCAGGCGTCCACAGCGCACGGAAAACACGTTTGCTGTCGAGCCGCGGCCCACATGTCGGTGGATGCGCCAGTCCCCCACCACCGAGGGCAGGGGAATGCTGAGTCGCGGCTTGGACTCATAGAGATCGTCGCCGATCTCGGTGGAGTCGAAGTGATCACAGGTGTCGGGAACGAGGGTGAGTTGTGCTGGGGCCATGGGTGGTCTCCTGGTTCCGGAGGCTGGAACGCGGGCTCACCTGGGCAACGACGATGGGACAAGGAGGTATCGGTGGGCGGGCCAAAAAGATTGGGATTTCTGGATCGGTTGGGCCGAAGCGCGCACATGGTGGCGGCTTCCGAACTTCGGTTCCAGGCGGACGAAAAAGGAACCTCGGGACACGAAGCCTGCAGCCGAGCGGAGGGCCTTCGCCGGCGTCGGTAAAGGGCGACGACGCACCCGGTGGAGGGCTCACGCTCGGGTCGTGTGTCTGGATGCCTTGGCATTCGAAAGTTGAGCAGGCATAGTACGGCCATCTCCGGAGTCCCCATGTCCCGCCTTGTGAATCGAGTCCCCCACTTGATGTGTCTCCTTTTGAGTGCAGGCTGTTCCGACTACAACTTCACCGGCGACAAGCAGACGGAGGTGGGAGCGGAAGGCACGACGGAGACTACCTCTGACCCCACGCCGGAGGACACCGCAGAACCGGAGGACACAGGCGAGCCTCCCCCGATCGATGACGTGTGTGAGGAGCGGTCGATCCCAGGGGAGTCTGTGGACCTGAACACCGAGTGCTACGTGGAGTACACGCCGGGCACCTTCACGCCGGTGGTGGAGTGGGCGAAGCCGAGCTGGTCGGTCGAACCATCCTCCAACAACATCATGATGATGCCCGCAGTGGCATCGCTCACCGACGACAACGGTGATGGTGTAATCGACAGCAACGACGTACCAGACATCATCGTGGTGACGTATGGCTCCACGGGCACCCTCCGCGCGGTGCAGGGTGACACGGGTGCGGAGATCTTCAATGTGGTTGGACAGGGCCTCCAGGGACAGGGCGCCGTGGCGGTCGGAGATATCGACAACGACGGCATCGTAGAGATTGTGGCCTGCACGAACAACACCGTGAAAGCGTTCGAGCACGACGGCACCCTGAAGTGGACGTCCGGATCGGTCGCCGGCCACATCTATGGCACCTCGGACATGCCTTCGATTGCCGACATGGACGGTGATGGGAACCCGGAGATCATCGTAGGCAGAGCGATCCTCACGAATACGGGCGTGGTGCGTGCCACGGGGCTGTACGGTCGGGGGGCGTCGCAAAACGTGGGAACCTCGGCCTTTGCGGTTGACCTCGATGCGGACGGAGACCAGGAGGTCATCACAGGCAACGCCATCTACGACATCGACGGAAATGCCCTCTGGTACAACGGCGAAAGTGATGGCTACGTGGCGGTGGCTGACTTCGACGCCGACGGGCAGGGCGAGATTGTGGTGATGTACGCAGGCGAAGTTCGACTTCAAGACACCGACGGTACGGTGTTGTGGCGCAGTGGCATCACGGGGGGCTCTTCGTACTACGGCGGCGCGCCCACCGTGGCTGACTTCGATGGAGACGGTGCGCCTGAAGTGGGCGTTGCGGGGCGCTCCAACTACACCGTGTTTGACACCGATGGCACCAAGCTCTGGGAGCGGGCCACCCAGGATGCGTCGAGCGGCAACACCGGGTCGGCCGTGTTCGATTTCGAGGGCGATGGTGTGGCGGAAGTGGTCTACGCCGACGAGACTCGCCTCTGGGTGTTCAATGGGCCGGATGGGGCCGTGAAGCTGGAGTCGACCGAACACAGCAACGCCACCTGGACCGAGTACCCGGTGATTGCCGATGTGGATGGCGATGGCCAGGCGGAGATCGTGGTGGCGAACACCGGAACCTACACCGGATTTCACGTGTTTGGTGATGCCGACGGATCATGGAAGTCTGGCCGCCGCATCTGGAACCAGCACGCCTACCACATCACCAATGTGGACGATGACGGCGGTATCCCGACCACGCCAGACCTCAACTGGCTTTCATACAACAACTTCCGCTCCGGCGACCTCACGGCCGGGCAGGACGGTGAGTACGCGGACCTCGTGGTCGACATTCCCGAGGTCTGCATCTTCGACTGTGATGCGGGCTTCCTTGAGGTGTACGTGCAGGTCGGCAACCAGGGCTATCTCGACGCCGACAACGGCTTGGTGGTGGAACTTTGGGGTGAGCTTGGTGACGGCACCACGGCGGTGCTCGACCGGCAAGACCTCACCGAAGTCATCCCGAGTGGGCAGATCCTCGATGCCATCAAGTTCGTCATCGACGTCTCGTCGCGCGACGTGGTGTCGGTCTGGGCCACGGTCGACGGCGGTGAATCAGGCGCCGACCAGCGCTACGATGAGTGCGACGAGACCAACAACACGATGATCTACACCGAAAATCTGTGCCCTGAGATCATCGGCGATTCCGGCGAGTGAGCGAAGGCTGCCACGCGGAGTGCACCCGGCACCATGGTGTTCAGGTCACAGGCCGCCGTGCGAGAACCAGGTGCTCGGTGCGCGTGGTCGCGCGTGCGTGGTCGGGACGGTCTGCGCTCGCCCGCGCTGCGATCGTGAGTCCAGCCGATTCAAGAGCACCGACGGTGGGGCCCAGCGTGTCGACCGGGCGACCGCCCACCAGACCGTCGCCAATCGTGATGGCGAAAAAGCCTCCTGGTAGAAGGCGTTCCGCCTGGCAGGCAATCCAAGCCCGCGTGTCTTTCCGCCACACGGCCAGCGCATCGCGGCGCCCTTGGGAGCGGAATTGTCGCCGGCTGCCAACCTCGCCCACCATGCCACGGCTCGGGTCGAGGTCGAGCCAAGCGTAGCGGAGCTGTTGCATCGGCACGTAGTCATACACGCCCGGGTAGGGTGGAGACGTGAGCACAAGCCCGGTCCGCTTCGGTGGGCCCACCCGGCGGGCGTCGCCGAGTCGCACGCGGACTTCGCCTTCGCCTGGGAGCTGGTCCAACATCCGGCCGAGCTCTCGCGCCTTTTTGTGGAAGAGGATGGCGGTGGTGCCTGGAGGCCGATGGTACGGGCGGCGCCGGTTTGAGGTGTCGCTCTCGCGGAAGCTGGCCTTGATTACGATGCTCGAAAGGACTGCGAGTAGGAGCTTCTGGACCGATGGGTCTTCGACCTCTTCCACCTCGGCACGGATGCGGCCGAGCTCGTCAAGCACATGGGGTTCGTACCATTCATGAGCAATTTCAGGGATTCGGACCGGACCATGTTCGCGTGCGAGGGCGGCAATCTTGCGCGAGGCGCGTCGCAGGCCGCCCGCGTGCTCCGGCCGCGCCGTTCGGGTGCGGGTCACCCAGAGGGCGATTGGTGACAGGTCGGTGCCCGACGCCGGGCGTCCCGCGAGCAGTGCCTCCGTGGGGACAGTACCGCCTCCACAGAAGGGGTCATGAATGCCTGGCGCGGGCGTGTCGAGCGTGCCGATCAAGTCCCGTGCGCTGTCGGGGTGCATCCCGGCTGGATAGGTGTGGAAGTGGTGGGTGGCGCGCTCAACCCGCCCGTGGTGGGCCACTGCACGGCCCACCAGTGCGGCAAGGTCGGGGTCCCCGACGGTGCGAACAGCTGTTGGTGGAGGCGGGCCGGGCATCCGGCGGGCGTCGTCATTCATGGTTCTACCGGGGTGGCCGACAGGTGTATCGCATGGCACGACCACGGGTCGTCCGATCGGGTCAGTACATCGTGTAGTCGCCGATCATGAAGTAGTAGTATCCGCTGGAGTCTTCGGCGAAGGCGGCGTACCAGTAGGCATCGGAGCTGCTGGAGCTCGCCAGCCAGCCCTGCGGGTACCAGTTGCCGTAGTACTCCACCGTGACCACTTCGTAGGAACCATACGGGTAAGGCCAGCTGATGTTCCAGCTGAAGTCTCCACTGGTGCCGCACTCCTCGCCGGAGACCACGTGGTCGACCGCGAAGGAATATGAGCAGTCTGTGCAGCCGTCCGAGATTTCTGAGCCGCTCGCCGTCCATGTGTTGGTGCAGAGGGAGGAGCCGCTTCTGGCCAGGCCGTAGTAGAAGTCGCCTTGCAGGGACAGGGACCCGCCGCCCGATCCGCCACCTGAACCGCCGCCGGAGCCGCCGCCGGAGCCATCGCTCCCGCCAGAGTCACCTGAGCCGTCGCTGCCGCCCGATCCACCGCTGCCGCTGGAGCCACTATCTCCGCCGGAGCCACTGCCTCCGCCGGAGCCACTGCTGCCGCCTGAGTCGCCCGATCCGCTCCCGGAGCCGCCTCCCGATCCGCTCCCAGAGGTGCCGCCTGAGTCACCCGATCCGCTGCCCCCGTCGCCACCATCGGAGCCCGCCTGGCCGGCACCGTCATCGCCGTCGTCTCCGTCAATGACCAGACCGATCTCGCCATCGAGGGGATTGTCTGCTTTGGACTCACCTGCTGAGTCGCAGCCGGTCTGGACGAGTGTGAGGAAGATGGCGAGCGGTGTGCGTCGATTCATGGGGCCTCCGAAGGGGCGGGCTGCGACAGTAAGCGGCATCATAGAAGATGCGTGTGTCGTTGCCCATCTTCATGCGTGGGCGGTGACGTTGGTTCGCCGTCGGATCAGGAGCGGCAAAGCGAGCAATACGGGCCAAGCATCAAGCGGGTCTGCAGTAGAGCAGGTGGAGACCTTACCCTTTCCTGCGGCGGAATCCGACCCAGGCGTGTCTTCAAGGCAGCTGGAGAGGGGTGTGTTTTCAGGGGTGATCGACGGGTCGGTGTCGTCACAGTCTTCGCCGCCCTGTGAGGCTGCTTGCCATCCATCTGCGTCTTGATCGAGGTCGTCGTCACCGGCGCAGTCGGAATCGATGCCGTCGTACCAAATTTCTTCGGCCCCAGGATTCACCGTGGACTCCAGGTCGTCGCAGTCTTCGCCACCCCAGTCGGGCGAGGCATATCCGTCGAGGTCGGCATCGAAGGTCTGGATGGCGGCCGCGATGTCGGGAAACGGTCCGATGGGGTCGGGGCCAGAACCGGCGATCCCCGTATCGATCAGCAGTGCGCGAATGGACTCAGGACCGAGCACTGCGCCGGTGATCTGGTTGTGGTAGTCCTGCACGACCACCGCCGCGGAGGCCACGATGGGGGTGGCGCTGCTCGTGCCTGCGAAGTCTGCTGTGTAGGCTTGATCGGGGTCGCCTCCGTGCGTGGCGTAGCTGCCATAGCTCAGGGTGAAGACCCGCTCCCCCCATCCCTGGAGATCTACGCGCGTGCCAAAGGTGCTGTAATACAGGGTGTTGTGGCG
>CAJWOS010000401.1 GCA_913044235.1 uncultured Pseudomonadota bacterium | reverse complement strand
GGCTCGGACGCTCGATCGTCGTAGAACCCGTCCAGGGCCCGGCCGTCTGCTCCATTCTGCTGCTGCACGGCTTCGCCTGCATCACCCATCGCGGCAACCAGGTCGTGAGCGGCATCGCGATCAACATCCTGGCGATGGGCCTTACCGTGGTGCTGGGCACAGCGTGGTTCGGGCGCGGGGGCCAGACGCCACCGCTAGCCGGGACGGAGCGTCTCAACCCGATCTTCTTCCCGGTCGCTGGCGACAACATCCTGGTCTATGTCGCGCTTCTCTCCGTGCCATTCGCCTGGTGGGTGATCGAGCGCACGCGCTTCGGACGCCGCATCACCCTCCACTCCAGCGTCGGAGACCACCTGCTCGGCGAGCGAGGCGATGCGGGGGTCAAGCCCCGGCGGGAGGGAGGTCCACACGCCGGCCCGAAGCGCCGCAGCTTCCGTCCGGGTCACCGCAAACTGCATGGGATCGGGACGCGCCGACGCTGTGGGGGGGACACTCCAGGCCGTGTAGCCAAGGCGCTGTGGCTGGCCTGGCCGTCGCCACACACCATTGAGGTCGCGCTGGGCTCGTCGAGGGTTGTCGAACTCGATTCGAATCACCCCAGGCAGCCCAACCACCACGCCGTCTCGCAGGGGCTCGAGGATGATCTCCTGGATCTGAAGCTCAGGATGATCCAGGCGCCCGCTGGACGCACGCGCAGACTCACCGCGGAGGGTCGAAGTCCAGCGATTGTCTGCAAAGTGGTCGAATACGGTGCCACGAAAGTAGAACGGGCCGGTCAGCAGGTCGCCCGATGCGTTGCGGATGGTGGCGCGAAGGGCGCGGGTGGGATTGTCCTTGAGATCTCCCAGGTCGCCGAGCTCCACTTGATCACCGAGGCCGACCTGATTGCCGCGACTGCCGAGTCCGCTGGCCTGCAGTCGCGGCAGCCCGAAAAACAGCGCGACCGTGAGGGCGACCGTGACGGGTCCAATGCTCCAGAGTCCCCCTGGTCCCGGCGGCGGCCCCGCCGTGGGGTCATACGCCTCGGGGGCTGACTCCACGAGATGCACGAGCACCATGCAGAGCGGAACCAGACCGGCAAAGGCCAGGAATAGCGGTGCCAACCAACCGCTGATCGACTGGATACAGGCCGCCAGGAGATGAAGCAGCGAAAGGAGAATCGCGACCCGATCATCGGCTGGACTGCGACCGGTGAACGAGCGGTGAACCTGCAGCCACCCCACCAGCACCAGTCCAGCCTCGATCTGATGTGTGGTGGCGATGGCCACGATGGCACAGCCAACCAGCACCGACAGGTTCACGGCTCGCCAACTGGACCGTGAAAGCGGTCGAAGGCGACCGACGATGGCCGCGATGCCGCACAAGCCACCGATGACAGAAGCAGCACCGGGCATCGTGAGTGTCGAGAGAGCACCCACGGCGACCACGCAGAGGATCACCCAACCCCGCAGCCGATCAAGGCGTCCACGCGGCGTCATGGACCTTGCTCCAAGCCAAACGTGGCAAGCCGACCGAGGAGCATTCGTCGCCAGCCCGGTCCGGCGCGGGGAGTCAGCAAGTCGCCCCCGAGCTCAAGTCCCACCGCATGCCCGTGCGAGAGGTGTCTGAGCACCGCGCCCGTGGCTCGCTGGATCGCCCGCTCGAGGTGCTCTCCACGCGCGGACGCCACCCGAATTACCACCTCACGGGAGACCTGTCCGGAGCGCAGCTGGAGCATCGGCTTGCCGGTACGCGCACTGGTGGGCCAGTGAATGTCACGCAGGGAGTCCCCAGGCACATACTCTCGAAACCCCGTCAGATCACCCTGCCTCCCCTTGCGGCGAGGGCTGTCCAGTCGCGAACCACGACCGGCTCCTCGGTCCACCTCTCCCCCGTCCGCAGGCCGGGGGTAGACCACGATGGACTCCCGACGAACCACCACGCGGGAGCGCCGCAACACGCCGAAGGGAAAGCCGCTGGTCAGGCGCACCACGCCGAGCGCGGTCGGTCCGCGATGGGGAAAGCGCCAGCGCACCGGGACCCGCAACTCGCTGCCTGCGGGCACCACAAGACCCACCCCTTCTGCGAGCACCGGGGCCTCATCCTGCGCCTCAGGAAGCTGGGTGTCGAGGTCCTGTACATGCACGGTCCACGCCCGTCCGCGCGGACGGGTGTTGCGCAGCACGATCCAACCGGAGCTGGGGCCTCCAGCGAACGCTTCCGGCGGCAGCTCTCTTCGGACCTCGATGCCACGAAGGTTGATCTCTGCCAGCACATTCGCCACGATCAGCAGCGCAAGAAGACAGGCCAGCACCATGTACAGCAGGTTGTTTCCAGTATTGACTGCCGCAGCCAGTACGCCCAGCAGCAGGGCGAGGAACCACATTCCATCACGAGTGGGTCGAACGCGTACCCGCCGTGCGCGGGCCATTCGAAGACGCTCGGGCAGATGGTCGAACACCCACTTCATGTTCAGATCGACACCCCGAGGTCGCGAAGCAGCCCTCGTAGTGCGCGCGCCGCACCGTCACGCTCGCCATCTGATCGGACCAAGACGCGGTGAGCGAGTACCGGGATCGCCAGCTCGCGCACGTCTTCGGGAACCACAAAGCTCCGGCCCCGCGCGAGGGCCAGAGCTTGGGTGACCCGGTAGAGCGCCTCGGCGCCGCGGGTCGACACACCTCGAAGGAAGCGAGCATCCGTGCGGGTGCCCTCGACAATGTCGAGCAGGTAGTTCTCGACTTCTTCGTGCACCTGTACCGATGCGGTCGACCGGGACAGGCGACGGGTCTCGTCGAGTGTGAGCGCCTGTGGAAAGATGGCGCGTCGCAAGCCCCCCATCCGCAAAATGTCTCGCTCGTGCTCTCGCTCGGGGTACCCCATGCTGAGACGCACCAAGAAGCGGTCGAGTTGGGAGTCGGGCAGCGGAAATGTGCCGTGAAAGTCGACCGGATTTTGGGTCGCGAGCACGGTGAAGGGGTCGGGCAGAGTGTGGCTTGTGCCATCGATCGTCACACGCCGCTCGTTCATGGCCTCCAGCATCGCCGACTGGGTCTTGGGGGTGGCCCGGTTGATTTCATCCGCCAGCACAACATTCGCGAATACCGGACCGGGGCGGAAGCGAAATCCATCGGTTGGGTCGAGTACGTTCACACCGGTGATGTCGCCGGGCAGGAGATCACTCGTAAACTGCACACGACCGAGTGAGCCGCCGATCGCGGCCGCCAGACTGCGAGCGAGTGTGGTCTTGCCCACACCCGGCACATCCTCAATCAGCACATGCCCGCCGGCGATCACGGCCACGAGCGCAAGCTCCACTACACGTGGCTTGCCGCGAATGACCGACTCGACCGCCGCGCGTGCGCGACTGAACAGCTCCGCAGCATCCTCAGGCGCGACGGGTTCGACTTCAGCCACCGCTCACCACGGTGCCGGATGTGACGAGGTCGTATGTACAGCCGACCGGCACAGACTCGTCTGTGGAGTCGACCACAATCGCAACCTCGGTACCGGTCCAGTCCACACCGTCTGGGAACTGGTTGTCGCAGCCACCAGCCACACCGCGATAGGTCGCCGCACCTTCGACGTACCAGGTCACCTGGCCTCCCGCGCGCTCATCCAGCCAGACCGCACTCTCGTAGACGAGATTGCAGCCCGCGCGGGTCCCATCGCCGAAGGCCTGTCCATCGATTTCGACCAGGACAGCTTCTCCGTCGTAGTACAGCTCGTACTTGAACGACTTCGAGTAGACAGTGGCCACCTCATCTTCGGAGATGCAGTCACTGGAGAAGCTCTGTTGGTCACCGTCACCGACGAGCAGCGAGGCCACGGTGACGTCCCACACCCCGTCAGGCAAGACCTCATCGCCGCCACCACATGCCACGCAAAAAGACAGCAGTGGGGCGAAACAGACAACCGGACGAACCACAAGACTTGGCGGACGCATCACTTGGCTCCTCGAAACATTTGCACACTGCTCGTGGATGGAGGCCACGAGACCACCACGAAACGAGCAGCGTTTGGCCCTTTCCGCGCGGTGACCGCCGGAGTATCGCGCAACCTGTCCGGATGATCCACCCATACCCAGGATTTGCACACGCCGTTCAACACGACGCAAACCCGGCGCCCGGCGCTTTGCACACCGAGGAAACGACTGCACGATCTGAATGCAATCGACCGTGTCGACACCGTATTGTGCGGGTAACCGCAGATCGCACGAATGGTGTACCGTTCCGGCCCGCACACGAGCTGGGTTTCGCCCCTACACCGCAACCAAAATGTCGTAGGGGGTTGCCACCTGCCGGGCCGTGTGCATATCGCCCCGCTTATCGGTGCCCACGCCGCGCACGCTCCCATCCGGGGTCGAGCGACCGGCAGCGCCCCGGCCCATTTGGCCAGGCTCAGAGGCACTCGTTTCTCCAATCCCATGCATCCCCTCATCGGAGCTCCCGTGGCCGAGGAAACCAGCACAACCTACGTCGCTCGCGCAGCCGACATCGACGCCCTTCACGCACATTGGTCCGCGGCTCGCGGCGGGGAACCCCGCGTGGTTCGTCTCCACGCTCCCCTGGGCGGAGGCAAGCGGGCCGCAACCGGCGAGCTCTCCCGCCGAGCCATCGCCGAAGATGAAGACACCTTGGTCTGGCGCGCAGTGTTGTCCGACGAAACCGACGGGCTCCAGAACCTGATCCGCTTGTACGCCGGCTTGTTCCAGGCCCTGCACCGCTCTCCGAGCATGCGAGGCCGGGTCGAGATGGCCCTCAACGCACAGCTCCCCAACGAGCCTCGGCGCACCCAGGGCTGGTACCAGGCCTTCATCGAAGGCTTGAAGAAGGGCGCGCCCAAGGCCGGTGAGACCGAATTTCAGGTCATCCTTCCCCGCGACAACCCCCTGGTGGGACTCGTCGAGATCACCATGGCTATCGCCCGGAAGTTCCCCATCCTGATGGACATCCAGAACGTTCACCACACCCATAGCCTGGGCTTGGTGGCGCTGTTGGAGTCCCTGCTTGACGAGCTGCTGGCCCAAGAAGACGAAAAGTTCCACCTGCTGGTCCTGCTCGGCATGGAGCCCGTCGACGACAAGGCCAAGGCAAGCTGGTCGCTGCCCCTGCTCGACTTCCTCGAGCGTCGGGAAGAAGATCTCGACCAGCATGCGCTCGCAGAATGGGGTGGCGAAGAGGTTGAGGCCTATCTCTCCAGCCGTGACCTCAGCGGCGACGGCGCTCAGATCGCACGCATCGCGGGCGGCCGCCCTGGCTTCATCGCGGAGCTCGTGGACTGGCTCAAGGAGAACGACAAGCTCGGAGACGACCTCTCCTCCTTCCAGATGGCCGACGTCACGGGCATCACCCCCGACGCAGACGAGCTTGAGGGCGACGACGACGACGAGACCGACGAAGCCGATGGCGATGCTCCGAAGCGTCGCAAGGCGACCGCTGAAGATGCCGAAGATGTCGCCTTTACTGCCGCGCTGCTCGGACTCACGTTCCCGAGTGGCCTGGTGGCCGACCTTCGCGGTCTCGAGCGAGACAGCGTGGACGACCTCCTCGATGCGACCGGCGACGTGTACAAAGAGCTGCAGTTCTCGAAGCCGCTCGGCACCTGGATCTACCAGTACCACCGTGCACTCCATCGTGAGAGTGTACTCGTTCGGCACCAGTCCGAGACCGACCAACAGCATCGCGTTCTCGTCGCCCGGGCGATGGAGCAGGCTCTGGTGCCTCGCGGCTACGCATACGTCATCAAGACCGCACGGATGTACGCCGAGGGTGGCGAAGCCGGTCGCGCGAACCTGATGCGCAGCATGGCGCTCGCATCGGACCAGCCCCAAATGTGGGCCATGGCACACGACCTCACCCAGTACTTCGACGAGGTCCCCTGGCCCGCACCACTCCGCCGCACCGTCTTCCTCCAGCTCCTGGACCGGATGATGAAGCAGGGGGGCAAGGAGATCGAACGCTCCGAGACCCTCTTCAACCAGGCCATGGAGTGGGCCACCG
Organism: uncultured Pseudomonadota bacterium; assembly: GCA_913044235.1. GTDB lineage: Bacteria > Myxococcota_A > UBA796 > UBA796 > UBA2385 > CAJWOS01. The sequence goes on along the minus strand of CAJWOS010000401.1, from coordinate 910 downwards.
GAAACGAAGACCGACCGATGCAGGCTGTGCTGTTGCTGATGGGAAGCCAGCTCGACATGCGCCGCCAGGACCTCTACCGGGCACGCGACCGGGCGAGCGACGCTCTGAAGCTGTTCAAGGCGCTCGGCGACAAGAACAAGGAAGCGGAAGTGCATGCGCATCTCGCGTCGATCGAGCTCAACGATGGCAACATCAACGCAGCGCTCGATCAGGCACGGCTGGCAGAGGAAGTCGCGCCAACGCCTCCCATGCAGGCCCAGGCCGAGTTTGTTCGCGGTCACGCTGCACGGCGCGACCCGAAGAAGCTCCAGCAGGCCGTAGAGCACTTCCGCAAGGCCAATGAGATCGCCGGCAAGGCCGGTCTTGGGCCGCAGGCACTGCAAGCAGGACTGGCCTTCGGCGAGACCCTGCTCGCCAGTCGGCAGCCAGACAAGGCCGCCGACGTACTGGCGCAGGTGCAGCGGATCGCCGGTCAGCTTCAGAATGCCCCCCAGGAACGAGCAGCCTGCGCCCTCCTGGGTCAGGCGCAAGCCGGTGTGGGCAACCTGGAGGCCGCACTCGCCGCAAGCAACCGCGCGCTTGAGCTCACACGGGCTCTGAAGTTCACGCAGTTCGAGCCCTTCGACCTCTTCAACTGTGCACTCTTCAACCTCCGTCTCAAGCGGCCCACAGAGGCCGTGAGCTTGTTCCGTCAGGCCCGAGAAAAGGCCAATGTCTCCGACCAGCGCTTCATGAAGGAACTGCAGTTCAACATGGGGATGGCGATGGTGCAGATCGGACAGCGCTCCGAGGGTGCCGAGGCGCTCCGGGCATCGGTGCCCCCCGCCACGCAGGCACGAGACTGGGCGAAGGTGGTGGCAGCGAACCGCACCCTCTCCGATATCGAAAAGGCCGCCGGAGACGCCACCGC
>CAJWOS010000400.1 GCA_913044235.1 uncultured Pseudomonadota bacterium | reverse complement strand
CCCCGCCGGTCCGCAGGCTCTACGTCTGGGATCAAGACCTGTTCCCGAGCCACTGGGCGGCGCCTTCCGCAGCTTCCGAGCGCGACGCATTCGTGCTGATGGACGTGGCACCGACCGGAACCGCAGAGCTCGATGTGGGCCTGGAAAGCCACCTCTTGGTTCGGTGGAGGGATGGGGTGTGTGCGGAGGTGTCTGTGGACCTGGATGTCGAGCTGTGTGTGCAGGTATCCGAGGGAGACCTGCTGTACGACGACCCGAGCTTCCGGCTCTACATTGACGACATGCTGGCGCCGCTCGATGGAGAGGGTGTGGGCTGTGCCGCCACTCGGGTGGGAGATTCGCTTGTCACGCAGGTGTGGATGACGGAGACAAGTGCGCGGGAGCATACGGACCTGTTCTCGGTGGCCACTCCGGGGGAGCACCGGGTCGAAATCGCCCGTCATCTGCTCGATACGGCCTCAGGAGCTGTGCTCTGGCCTTCGGTGTTCGGTCCCCGAGTGGTGAGTGTGCGGGGGCTCGCCGAAGCCATGGGGGTGCGCAACGGCGATGTGGTGGTGGCGGTAAATGGTCAGTCGGTTGCCGGGGAGCCGATGGCAGAGGTCGCCGAGCACCTTGACGGCCTGCACTCGAGCGTGGTGCTTACGCTGGACCGAGCAGACGTCGAACTGGACATCACCATACTGTTCGATGAAGTGGACGATTAGGCCGACCTGGGGCCTGCGTATACCGGAGCGCCTCAGCGGCTCGGTGGCATGGTGAGCGCGGGGTCCACCGGCCCGCCCTCCAAGGCGAGGAGGAACGCCTCGAGGTCTGCGAGCTCATCACCAGACAGGCCCAGTGGCTGCAGTCTTGGGTCACGCTCCCCCTGGAACACGTCCTCGTCGAGCTCGTTGTAGAAGGACAAGACCTCGGCGAGCGTCTCGAAGTGGCCGCCATGCATATAGGGAGCGGTTTTTTCGAGGTTCCGGAGGGTGGCCACCCGAAACTGGCCGAGCTGCGAGTCGACGGAAGCGAGCCCGTCGAGAAACGATTCTGCATAGGCCACATCATCGCTGTACGGGCCCACTCCGGAGAAGGTGTTTTCGTAGATGTCTTCAGCGGCTTCAATGCGTCCGGTATCGATCTGATCGAGCCAGCTGCGGGCGCCAAGGCCGGTGTTGGCGAAGTCCTGGTTGGTGAAAAACGGACCGCTGTGGCACTGAATGCAGCCGGCTTTGCCGGAATACAGTGCGAAGCCGCGCAGCTCCGCCTCGGTCATGTGGCCGCCACCGGAGCGGTCGCCGCCGGCGATGGCCTCGGCAAACTGGTCGAACCGAGAGGGCGACGACACGATCGTGCGCTGAAAGGACTCGAGCGACTTTGCGAGATTGGCGAACACACGATTGACGGCGTCCTTGTCGCCGTCCGTCATACTCTCCCAGGCATCATGCATCGGGGTGTCGGGCGTGAGGGGCTCGGGCTTGGCCTTCTCGGGAAAGCGAGGGTCGTCCATGGGCGGCATGGCACCGAAGATGGCCTCGTAGTCGCCACGAAGGGTGTCGTTTTGGTAGATGGTGCGCGCCAGCTCAACCCGATTGGCGTCCATCTCGGCGGCCGCTTCGATGGGGATGGTGGCTTGGCACCAGATGGTGTCGCACCCGCCATCCCACAAGTGCCAGTCGTAGTACTCCGCATCCACGATCGACAGAGCGTTGCGGGCGACCACCCCGTTGCCCTCACCCGTGAGGTTGCCGTCTGTGAAGGTAATCTCGGGATCGTGGCAGCTCACACAGGGGAACTCGCCCGAAGGCGACAAGCTGGGCTCGTAGAACAGCGCATGTCCGAATTCGATGGCGGCTGGGTCGTCGGCGTAGGCGTTGGTGGGGCTGGGAGGCAGCGCGGGCAGTGGCGACAGGGACGATGTGATCGAGACCAAGTCATCCTCAAGGTCGGGTGCGCCTGAGTCCATGCTTTCGTTGAGGTGGCAGAGGCCGTCGGCGGCGCGGATGGAGCCCGGTGGGCAAGGCTCCTGCTTTCCAGAGCAGGCTGCCGCGATGCCGAAAAGCATCGAGACGCAGGGGCGTTGGGTGGGACCGAACACGCGCACGACGGCTCCGTGAAAAAACGCAAGAGTAGACCCTACCGCTTTTTCGAGGGTTCGGGCCATAGTTGCCTGAAAACTACCGCTCTGGGTCGATGGTGTCCCAGAAGCGGTCCAGGGCGCCAGCGGTCGCAGCCGGACGGCCGAACGGCAGATAGTGTCGTCCGCCGGGGATCAGCACCGTCCGTGCGATTCCGCCGTCGTTTCGGTGGCGATGGGCCATCCACAGGGCTGCAGGCCATGGAGCAAACCGATCGGACATGCCCCAGAGGGTGAGCAGCGGCGTTTTTGTGCCGCGGAGCTGGCCGGGCAGGCGAGCGAGCTGTCGGAAGCAAAGGGCCTGCGCCATGGCGCGCATCCGAGCGGGGAGAGAGGGGTCGGCGCGGTGGTGTCCGAAGGCTGCTGCGAACGCAGCTCGACGTGCCGAGCGCACTCCTTGGTGGTGCCAGAGTCCGCCGCCGAATGTGCGGTAGAACAGCAGATGGGGACCTGGAAGGGCGCCCAGTCTTGCCCATGACCAGCCGAGTCCCACAGGGGCGGAGATGAGTGCGACCGAGCACACCCGCTCCGGGCATCGCACCGCCAGTCGTGCGGCAAGCAAGCCCCCGTAGTCTTGGCCGACCACATGCATTTTACCGGTGGGATGCTGCTCGATGATCCAGTCCACGTGGGCATCGACGGTGGGTGGTACCAAGTCGGGGCCGCCGCCATACCCAGGAAGACTGGGTGCATGGATGCTCGAGTGCCTGGGAGAGAGATGGGAAATCACGCCGTCCCACAGGTGGCCGTCGGCAGGAATTCCATGAAGCAGGAGAATCGATGGCATGCGATGGGCTCGGGTGGGGGCTTGGACGAAGGAACGGGATAGTTCGCCCGACCGTACCCGCACGATGCGCTCAAGGGAGGCAGGATGGCGGCTTCGAACCCATCTGTCCAGACCGATTTGCGGCCGGAGGTGTTGGTGGTTGGGGCCGGTCTTGCGGGTCTGTCGGTGGCGTGGTGGCTTCGGGGGCGTGCCCGCGTACGGGTGGTCGACATGGCCTCTCAGGCCGGTGCGGAAGCATCGTCCCAAAATGCGGGCATGCTTCGGCGCCTCGGAGAAGATCCGTATGAGCGGACGCTTGCTCAGCGGGTCCACACGTTGCTGAGCGCACCGCAGGCTGCCACATTCGGCGATCCGATGCTCAGTCGCCAGACCGGTGCCGTGCTCGCTTTGGCCCATGACCCATTCCACTTGCACGATGCGGTGAGCGGACTGCGGGCACGGGGCATTCGCCTCGAAGCACTGGACCGGACGCGTCTGGCGGAGGTGGCGCCGGCGATGGCCGACGCGCCTGTGGTGCGGGCGTGGTTTGTGCCTGACGAGAGAGTGGTGGACGCTGGGCTTCTCGTGAGCGCCCTGATGCGAGACCTTCGGAACACCCCAGGCTGCTCGGTCACTCTCGATACCCGCATCGATGCGCTGGATGTCCATGCGGGGAAGGTCCGGGGTGTACGCACCTCGGATGCAACGCTCGCCGCGGACCGGGTGGTGTTGGCTGGCGGCGCGTGGTCTCGACATCTGGTGGAGCCGCATGGCGTGTTCCGGCCGTTGATCCCCTTGCGTCGAACCCTCGTCCAGGTGCGAGGACCGCGACTCGGGGCGCACCATCCGTGGTGTTGGATCGACGATGTGGGGGTCTATGTGCGCCCGGAGGGGGAAGGCTGGCTGATCAGCGGCTGTGACGAGGCCATCGATGCGCCATCGCAGCTCGCATCCGGCTCTCGTGGGCCGGTGGGCGAGACCGAGCGGGCACTTGCACTCGACAAGGTGGTGCGGTGGTTTCCGGCGCTCGCCGATGTGCGGGCCGTCGGGGGGTGGACCGGTCTGCGCACGTTTGCGCCCGACCGTCGGCCGGTGCTCGGTGCCGATCCGGAGCTCCGGGGGCTCTGGTGGTGTGCAGGCCTGGGGGGCTTTGGCGTGACCTGCGGCTTGGCGGCAGGAGAGGCGGTCGCAGCGTGGATCTTGGGCGAATCGGTACCGTTCTTGCGAGACCCACCGGCCGTTTCGCCAGGGCGGTCCTTCTTTCGGCGCTGGCCCATTCGACCCGCGGGTGACATCGCCCGGATGCGACTCGTTCCGGTACGGTGAGGCGGCGGGCCCGGCGCGCGACGTTTGGCGATAAAGGGTCGTCTGATGCACACGAGTCGGCTATGCGGCCGGGCTGCATTCTCTCATGGAGTCGTCGATGGCGACCGCCCAGGAAATCACCGCCGCGTGGACCGAAATGTGCACGTGGCTCCGGGACAACCGCCCCGATCTGTTCAACGAGCTTCGGCCCGGTGCAGATACGGAAGCGTTGGCCGAGCTTTCAGCACTGGGTGTGCCGGAAGAATGGTGTGCGCTGTGGGCGGCCAACAATGGTGCCGGTTGTGTGCTCTTCGATGGCTGGACCTGGTTGCCCATTCAGGGGGTCGTAGACTCGGTGGTCTCGGAACACGACGCCCTCATGGAGATGGCCGAGCAGCGGGATGTCGATGCGTCGCCGGTCACGGAAGGACCGGTCCAGGCTGCCTGGGGTCACCGGGAGTGGATCCCATTTGCCGTCGACTTCAGCGGATGCCTGTTGTGCATCGATCTGGCTCCCCTCGCCGGTGGCGTTCGAGGTCAGATCATCCTGGTCGAAGACGACCGGCGGCGGGTGTTATACGACGGTCCGGGGTCGTTGTTCGCCGACTGTCTGATTCGCATGGAAATGGGCGTTCATCCGGATGAAGAGCCCGACCACGAAACAGATGAGTGGGCAGGGGAGGCTGTGTTGGAGTCCAAGTCAGGCGATCGGAAGTCGACGGAAGCGTCCGCGGAACCCGCGAAGCCCATTCCGCCTCCTCCTCCACCGCAGCCCGCGGAAGTCATCGACGAGCCCACAGTGCGTGCTGTGGCTGAGCAGGCCAATGGTGCTGCGGAGGCCAGCATCGCGCTCGATTCCGATGAGCGAGCCGATGGGTGCACCGTCTTCGTGCGGCAGCTGACCGGCGACATTGTGGGCGTACGGGTCCCGGCTGGCGCGTGGGATGGAGCACGCCTCTGCATCCCTGGTCTGGGTGGCCGCAGCCTCGACCTGGTTTTGGTTGTGCAAGACGCGATTGCCTGAGCAGCATCGGCTGGGCCAGTGCCGTCCTGCCGAGTGGACGCGGGTGCGCTCGGTTTGGTGGGCAAAAAGATCCGGCGAGCGGCTCTGCTACACGAGCCCGCGATGGCGCAGCAGCGGGCCGACCTCGGGGTCCCGGCCACGGAAGCTGCGGAATGCTTCGGCGGCGTCGACCGTGTGTCCGCGAGAGAGAATCAGGTCGTGGTACCGCTGGAAGAACGCGCGGTTGTAGTACCCCTGCTCTTCGAAGGCTTCTGCGGCATCTGCCACGAGGGTGTCGGCCCAGAGGTAGCAGTAGTAGCCGGCGGAGTAGCCGTCGCCAGAGAAGATGTGGGAGAAGTGCGGCGTGCGGTGTCGCATCACGATGGCCGAGGGCAGACCCCATTCCGCGAGGGTCTCCGCTTCGAGGTGGCCGGGGTCGACGGGTTCGGTCTGCAGGTGGAACTGCATGTCGACCACCGCGCTGGCGAGGAATTCCATCGTTCGGAAGCCACTGGCGGCATTGGCAGCCGCCTCGATCTTTTCGAGGAGCTCTGCAGACAAAGGCTCATCGGTGTCGATGTGCCGGCCGAACCGTGTGAGCAGCTCCGGTGTGGAGAGCCACCGTTCGTTGAGCTGCGAAGGGAACTCCACGAAGTCACGCACCACGCTGGTGCCTGCGAGGGCGTTGTAGCGTACACGGCTGGCCAGACCGTGCATGGCATGGCCAAACTCGTGAAACAGAGTGATGGCGTTGGTGTAGGTGAGCAGTGCGGCGGTGCCTTCACCCGGCTTGAGGAAGTTGCAGGTGTTCAGCACGATGGGCGGAACGCGGTCGTTGCCCCAGTACTGACTGCGGTAGGTGCTCATCCAGGCCCCGGACCGCTTCCCTGGTCGGGCAAACGGGTCGAAGTGGAAGATGCCGATGTCGTTTTCATCGGCGTCGCGAATGGCCCACACGGTCACATCGGTGTGGGGAACCGGCACATCGACCTGTTCGAAGGTCCAGCCCATGGTCTGGGTGGCGGCCCAGAACATCGCATCGCGCAGGCGCTCGAGGCTGAAGTACTTCTGCACCACGGCCGGATCGAGGTCGTGGTCGCGACGACGCACCTGCTCGCCATAGAAGCGGACGTCCCAAGGCTCGAGCGGTCCGGCGATGCCGTCGGCCTCGGCCAGGGGCTTCATCTTGGCCAGCTCTCGCTCGAAGGTTTTGCGTGCGGGCACCCAAATCTGCTTCATGAGATCGATGGCGGCTTCCGGAGAGCCAGCCATGGTTCGATCGAGCATTTTGTGGGCATGGGTCTCAAATCCAAGCAGGCGTGCCCGCTTGAGCCGCAAGGCGAGAATCTCGGTGATGATGGTATTGTATCGATTGGGCAGACGTTGCGACACAACGATGCCATCGTCGGAAAAAGCATATCGCTCAGCGATATCTCAGCAGACGCGGGCGAAGTGCGCAAAACGGTGAAGCGGTGCAAGTCGACATTCATGCGGCACGACGAAACATGTGTCGTTGATGCACGACTGACTACGACATCACGCGAAGGTCAGAAGATGGTGAAAATAAGGACGATTGCACAACGTGTACCGGAAGTCGGCGACAAGATTGCATCCCGCCACGGCCAGAAGGGGGTCATCGGTGCAGTTCTTTCTGATCAGGACATGCCATTCAGCGAGGATGGCATTGTTCCCGACGTCATAATGAACCCGCACG
>CAJWOS010000399.1 GCA_913044235.1 uncultured Pseudomonadota bacterium | reverse complement strand
AGGATGCCCCGTCCGACGCGCCGGGAGAGCGTGCGCCTCGAGCGGTGCGCGCACGCTCGGGACGAGCAGCGGAGGTGCGTCGGGCGCCCCGGGCACGTCCGAGCCGTCCGGCGGCACCTCCCGCAGCGCCACCCTCCACGTCAGGGCCACCGCCGCCGCCGCCTTCTCGTAGGGGGCCCCCCCCACCACCGGCGCCTCCGCGGAATGCGCCTTCCTCCCTTCCTTCCCAAAATACTGGTGGTGTCGACATGGCTGGAAATCCTCCAGACGGTGGTGGCCGAAAGCCCAAACGTCCTCCTGTAGGCGGGGGTGCAAGTCGGGCTTCGCCCTTTGCGCCACCCCAGTCTCCACCGCGCAAGACGCGTCGCGAGATTGGCAACCGGGCCCCCGATGAGACCGGCATGCTGTCGATGGTGCCCCTGTCCAACGACGACGATGAAGACGAAGTCGCACACGACCCCTCGGCAACCGCATTCTTCGCGCTTCCGCCGCCGAAGGCCGCGGCACGAGGCGCAGTCCCGCCCGCGGCGTCGGTCCCACCCATGAACCTCAATGCGCCGCCGCCTGCTCCACCCCGACCGGGCGGCGGGATGGCCCCACCGCCCGCCATGCCGCAGATGGGCGGAATGCCGCCCCGACCTGGATTTGGTGCTCCGCAGAGTCCCCCTGGTTTCGGCGGACCGATGGCCCAGGGTGGTCCGCCGCCGCCCGCCATTCAAGGTCCCGTGGCCTCGCAGGGGGGAGCCTATGGTGGATCGGGCTCGCCGTTCAAGGTCAACCCGCAGACGCCGCCACCCCCTGTGAATGACGCCAAGCGAGTCACGAATCACATGGTGTATGTGGTTGTGCTCGGGATGTTTGCGATGATTGCCATCGCCTTCATGGCGATGGCGTTTTTCGGGCCGATGCGGAACTCTGATCCTCCGCCGGCGAGTCCCAGCCCCGCGGTGGCGTCTGCCGACATCGGCAACAAGCCCCCGACCAAGCGCCGGCCGAGCGCCGCCCAAGATACCGGTGATGTCGAGCCGGAGGCCAAGCCAGAAAAGCCGCCGCCCAGCTCCCGGCGCAAGCGGTCTTCGAGCAGCAGCAGCAGTAGCTCAAGACGCTCGGGTTCCAGTGCCCCCAAAGCCCCTGCGGCCCCCAAGGGTGGCACGCTCACGGTGAAGCTCACAGACCCAAGTGTCTCGCTGTCCATCATCGTGACCTGCCCGAGCGGATTCACACGTAAGGTCTCGTTTAAGGCCGGTGTGGCGAGCGTTCCGAGCGTTCCGGCCGAGTCCTGTAAAGTCAGCTTCAAGGGCGGCTCTCCCGCGGTGTACAGCGGAGCCCGTGGGGGACAGACGCTCACATGCTCCCCGACCGGAACCCTGCCGAACTGTCGGTGACCCGATGCCTACGGGTCGCGTGAGGTAGAGTAGCGGGCAATCGTACTTGCTCGCCCTCTATCGGGTGCCCGTTTTTTGGTTTCGGAGATTCGGCTGATGCTATTCAGGCTCGTTCTGGTCTTGATGTCGTTGTGGACGATCGGATCCTTTTCCAGCGTCGCGTCCGCGTCCGCGCCGGGCGACCCGGTGCCCGAAGTCCTCGCCGGAAAGAAAGACCGGAAGACGAAAGAGGAAAAGACAGAGGAGCAGAAAAAGGCCGAGGAGGAGGCGCTGAAGAAGAAGCGCGAGCTGCTCGCGCGGGTGATTGTGCTTGAAGTACCGGGGACTTCGGTCGGCCACACCGACGAGACCCTTGTGATGAACGTGCGCAGTCGCATCAGCCGAACCGAGGCGATGTTCTTCCCTGAGGTCGACGTCTATCAGAACGGGCGGAAGCTTCCGGACCGAACCGTGGCACCTCCGCAGCAGCCTGCGATCGTGCCCGACTCTGCGATTGACCAGCTCAACTCTGCAGTGGCCGCTGTGGAACCCTTGACCTGGGACAGCCTCGATGCAAACCAGTGGGCAGTGCGGGCACACTCGCTTCGAGCCGTGACGGATGAGGCTTGGTTCATCGACCGGGTGGAGCTTCGAGAGCCCCTCTTCCGGTTGTATGCACAGATCGGTCGTGCGGCTGAATATGCCAACACGCCGACTCCGCCCTTTTACGTGAACATTGGGAACATCCCGGTTCCGTACTACTGGTACCTCGCGGCGTTGCTCGCGAACCAGGACCCGAGTCTGATGCAGAGTGTGACCGACCAGGAGACGCTGGGCGGCATCAAGTACCAGCTTCAGCAGATTCGAAACGGTGCCTACCCGAGCTACAAAGGCGACTTTCAGCGCGACAACTCGTACTCGAGCGAGGATTTCACGAAGACCTACGAGCTATTCGTCAACGGGATTCCGATGGAGCCCGATGGTCGTGGACAGATCGATCTCTTCCTCGGAGTCACCGACGTCTACCTCAAGCGGAAGGACACCGGACACGGCCTCACAGAGCGTCTGACCGCAAATAGCATCGACGACAAGACCTACTTCTTCATGGAGATGGCTCGCAAGCGAATCGGTGCGGATTTCATCGACCAGCTGATGCTCAACAAGAACGACTGTATGCCGGACATCGACGGCGACATCCTCGCCTATCTGGCGATCTACCAGAAGATGCACTCGAAGGCCGACATCTTCATCGCGATCCCGGAGAACGGCAACCCGAACCAGGTCTGGATCTGGCGCTACATGCGGGATTCGGGGCAGCTCAAGCTCGTGGGCGGAGGGCCGGACAACTTCCCGGTGCGGTTTGCCTTCTTGTTCAGCAGTGGCATCCTGTTCAACGGCGCGGCCTATTCGGTCGAGGTCGATAACAATCTGGAGGATGAGTCGTCGCTGGCGCCGAAGGACCTCGCGCGCCGAGACCGCATCTCGGAGTCGTTGGATCGAAACAAGGCGGTCATTCCTTTTGACTTCGAGCTTCGAGGCCACTTCAACCGCTTGATGGTGAACTTCGGAGCTGAGTGGGGCTTGGCGGCGGGTAGTGATGAAAACTTCGTCGAGTACTTCCAGACGCCCGGAAAGCAGGGCAAGCCCAATCAAGGTGGCGACAAGACCTACAACGATGTGGGGGCGGTCAAGGGGCTCGCGTCCTGTAAGCAAAACCCTGAGGACGGCAAAAACCCAGGAAAGTACACTTGCGACAAGATTGCGGATGTGTACAACATCCGAAGGTTCAACCGCGACATCTACTTGGGTGCGGGGGTGGTGTTGGGGCCCAATGCGGGCATCGGCTTCGGCCCCCGCTTTGCTTGGCAGTGGGGCTGGGTGAACATGCCCCACGGCTACCAGACCACGCTTCACTTTGGGTACGCCTGGCAGCCACCGGTTCCCCAGGCAGGCGGGCGTGTTCGGCCATTGATCGACTTTGACATCCGCGGGGGGGTGGGTATTCCGGTCCGCCGTAGCCTGCGCATCGAAGCCGCCGAAGCGCTGGACGAAAGTCGGGTGCAGCCAGTGTTTGGGGCGAACCTCGGTATTGGCCTCACGTTCTGAGCGCCGCGCCGGCCCCAGCCCCCGACCCCACCATCACTGCGATGCGTGGGGTTTTGTGCGTTAAGGCGCACGCGGTGGCGGACCGGAGTGGGGCCGCGCCTCGAAGGAGCCTCTTATGAATGTCCTGTTCATCGCAGCAGCGGCCAGCCTTGCTTCCGCGCAGCCTCTGAAGTGGAATTGGAACCAGGCCGAACCGGTCACATTCCATGCTGAGGCCTTCGTCAATACGCCAGTCGGCGCTCACTTCAAGTCTGCCGCAAACGTTGACGCCCGGGCTCTCGCGGTGGGGATGGCGACCGACATCTCGTGCGTGGGAACCCAAGGAAAGAAGGTGCATGATGTGGTCTGCACCATCCAAGAGATCACGCTGGAAGGCCGCGCATTCAAGGGAGAGCAAGAGAAGCTCGACGCGGTGCTCAAGTCCTACGATGAGACCATGACTGGAGCGCGGATCGACATGCGCGTCCGCGCGGACGGGCACATCCAGAGCCTGGAGCTGGCTGGGATTGAGACCGACATCGCGCAGTCGCGGGAAGCACTCGAGCACATGCGCCAACTGACGCGGAAGATCATGGCGCCTTTGTCGATCGTAATGCCGAAAGAAGGCAACACGGCGAAGCCTTGGAAGCACCGTGGCATGCCCATGTTCTTTGAGCTGATCACAACTTCAGGCACGACTGGCGGCGTGGCACTCAAGTACCGTGTCGATGGCGACGGTGCCGGCGCGGGGGTGTTTGTGGTGGGTGAGGGGAGGGGCAACCTCGGATCGCAGAACCAGACAGCGGGCGCCACCAGTGCCGGTGCACTGAACATGGTGGGCGCATCGCAGACTCGCTTCGATCCCGATGCTGGACTGCCCTTCTACAGCGAAGTTTCAGTCACCGGAGAGTCGGGTGCATCCAACATCAACCCGGCCACTGGGGTGCGATACGCGCTGGCGGCCTGGATTGGTCGAACCTACGCCGACGGTTCCTTGGAAGGTCTGGAAGGCAAGAAGCCAGCGGCGAAGTAGCGTGTGAGGGAGCCGACGCCCCGCCCCCGACTTCCGGGTCTGGGATCTGGGATCTGGGGGCGCCTTCTGCGCGTATGCATCAATCGAGATCGCGAACGAACTCGTAGTATTCGCCGAAGTGTACGCGACTGACCTGCTTCCCCATCTTGATCAGCTCGCGGGCAATTGCTTCGACAACATGCCGCTGGCCCACGGACTCTCCGCGCGTGGCTGCGATGATGCAGGCGTTGATCGCAGAGCTCACGATGTTGCCGCCTGCGAGAATGAAGTTCTGCGAAAGCTCGTCGATGTCGAGATCGTCGGACTTTGGTGCGCCATCTGGGATGGCTCGAGACCAGAGAGCGCGTCGCTGCAAGGCCGTGGGCATCGGGAACTCGATGACGGCACCGAAGCGGCGCAGGAAGGCCTCGTCGATGTTTTCCTGAAGGTTGGTCGTCAGGATTGCGCATCCCTCGAAGACTTCAAGGCGCTGCAGGAGGAAGCTGACCTCCTGGTTGGCGAAGCGGTCTTGTGAGGACTTGGTCTCTCCACGCGATCCGAAGAGGGCATCGGCCTCATCGAAGAGGATGACTGCAGTGCCGCCTTCTGCGGCATCGAAGATCTTCTTCAGGTTCTTTTCGGTCTCGCCCACCCACCGACTGACGACGGAGGAGAGATCGACACGGTACATGTCGAGGCCGAGCGTGTGCGCGATGACTTCTGCGGCCATGGTCTTGCCGGTACCGGGCCCGCCACTGAACAGGGCCTTCATGCCGAACCCGCGTGCTCGGACCTTGCTGGCACCCCACCGGTGGTAGACCGTTTCCTGTTGGGCGAGGTAATCGGTCAGGTGTTGCAGCTGATTGCGCACCTTGTCGGTCAGGATCAGGTCGGTCCAGGTGTACCGGGGAATCACGTGCTCCGCGAGTCCCATGAATTCCGGACGAGAGCACTCTCTCGCAGCCGCCCAGAGCATGTCCCGACTTGGCTCCGAGCCGCCGGCCTCTGCTTCTGCCATCTCGCAGATGCGGTCGATAGTGGTTCCGCCCACGCTGTAGAAGCGCTCGGAGATGTCAATCACCGACTCTTCGCTCCACTCGCGACGCTGGAACGCTTCCGTCCAAGCGTGGATTCGCTCGTCGAGGTTGGTTCGCGCCACTTTCACAGTCAGGCTCGGCCGGTCTTCCCCGAGCAGCACTTCGATCGCCCTCCGGTCTGTGCCACCAATCAACACGGGAAAGGGCAATGTGGCCAACGCGCCACCGAGCTGCATCAGTTGCACGCGCAGAGCCGGATCTTCCTGGGTCTCCAGCACATTCACTACATAGGGCAGGGCTCCAGAGATCCGAAGCTCGCGCATCAGGTCCCAAGGCTGCTCAAGGTACTGCTTCGCGCGCTCGAGGTCCACGCGAACGAGGGGGCGCTTGGCCTGCTGGGCAATTGCGATCGCGACCCCTTCCCGTGAGCCCGCCGTTCCGCCCGTCACGGCGATTGTGACCGCCTTTTGGAGACTGCGTTCAATGACGCCGATTCGGTCCCGCGTTTTTTGGGGAATCAGGAGGTTTCCTTCGGTCTCGAGAGGGGTGAAGCCCACGCCGGCCGGCAGCTCCACCTTCTCCATGAGCCACTGCAGCAAGCGTCCGGATGGGTGAACCCGACGAGCGGTGTGGGTTTCCGCACCCTCTGGGGGGTCGAGCAGCAGCAGGCGGTTGCGAATCAGTGGAGAATTCTTCATCAGCCGCGCTTGCAGAGCGAGACGCTCGGTGCGCTTGGTCCGCAGCACCCGCGACGCGAGGTCAACGGTCAGAAAGGCCTGATTGAGGTTGTCGTTCAGGTACGCAAAGATTCGACCGTAGCCGGCGCTGATCTCCGGTGCGAGTGCGAGGAGGACAAGGTCTGCATCATCGCCGTCGAGCTGGAAGCAGTCGCGGAAGCGACCAAAACGGCCGGTCATGTCGTCGCGCAGGCGGGCACTCATGTTGACGGCGGTCTCGAGCCCGTCGGTGAGGTTTGGCGGCAGATCAATCTCGCCATGCGCCTGGAGGAGTGCGTCAACTTCGTCGTCGGTGATGACGGATCCCCAGAACTGCCCCTTGGCGCGCATCGCGGGACGCGCGCGCTGACGGCGGACGGCACGGAGCAGCAGAAGGTCGGTTCGACGCAAACGGCGCGCCATCTCTTCGTAGATCGTGGCCAAGGGGACTCCAGCAGTCTGAGGCGTGGGGGGATTCTATGCGTCGGCGCAATCGGAAGGGTGAGTCGAGCAGCTCAAGCCTCGTGGTCATGGGGCGAACCACACCGATAGAGGTCGACCGATGGTTCCACGCGGCGGGGCTTGGTCACGCATGCGCAAAGGCAACGGTGTCACGTTGATATCCCCGGCGGTCCTGCACCTGGCAGGTGCGGCGCATCGTCCGACTTAGGGAGTGGGTGCTTCGGCACGAAGCGCCTGACGGCGTACAGGG
>CAJWOS010000398.1 GCA_913044235.1 uncultured Pseudomonadota bacterium | reverse complement strand
AATCGAGTCGAGCGCCCAGAGTGTAAAGCGGCAGCCCGAGGCATCTCCACCGCAATCGCATCGCGCTGTTCGGTCGGGCGCATCAGAGTCCCAGCGAATCCGGACGACCGGCGTACCTCCTGGCACGCACGGGACCGCGCCCGCCAGCGGCGTAATGGTTGCACACTCCGAGTCGACCGAGCCGAACACGGCAGACCACTGGGCATCGGTCGGGGGCAGCACCATCCGAGGCGATGTACGCGCACGCATTCGCTCCCGCGCCGAGTCCACGCCTTCAAGCCACCGTGAGACGGCTTCCGGTAGGCTCCGAGCTTGCGTGTTTGGTGCCCTCGAAACCGCCGCCGCAGCCTCGATCTCGCGGCCTTCCTGCTGCAGCCAATCGGTCACCGCGAGCTTCACGCTGAACGGAACCGGTGGCCATGGACCGACCGCCACTCCCGGCCCTGCTGTCGGTGCCACAAACAGGTGCAGAATCGTGGCTTCGGCGGGAAAGCGGCCGAGATGATGCTGCGCACGTCCCGAGACCCGATTCAGCAGTACGCCAACAGGAAGCGCGAGCAAGTCGGCCAAACCGCGTTCCTGCGCCCATCGCGACACCGTGGCGCCATCGGCTTCAGGATGCAGGCGCTCCGTCTTCTCGCTCGGTTCACAGTCGGCCTGCCCCGCCAGCTCCGCCTGCAAGAACTGTCGAGCGGTCTCGAGCAGCCATGCAGTGCCCGCCGACCGGGCCCGTCGCCGCCACCGACGCTGAAAGTCCACCGCCGTAAACACATCGCGCAACGACTCGGCCCAGCCGTCATCGACCAGATGGTGCAGAATGGGCGCCGCTGGATGCGCGTCCCACGACACCGACTCGGTGAACAGCCCCACCGGACCATCCAGCAACGCATCGAGTCCGCAAGCATCGGACGCCTCAGCGAGCGCCTCGAGGCTGGCCGCCTGCTGGAGGGCCTGCCGAGCAAGCCGCGAGTCCTTCAAGCCCGACTGTCCCACCATCTGCTCCACAAACCGGTTCTCTGCCCCGTCAACCCTCCTGCCGAAGACGTTCGCGGGCCTTCTTCAGCCGTCGCGTTGCAGTCCGAGCCACCGGCTCACCGACCGAGGTGAAAAAACTCCGGAAGCCGCTTCAAGAGGACCACATCGTTGGTCTTGATCTTGCCCCGTGCGATGTCGAAAGGACCCGGTCGCTTTCCCTCAACCACCATCTGAACGAACAGCCGAGCATCACACTTCAACACACAGTCGGCGCGGGAGGTCTGGCGTCCCTCGACCACCTCACAACGGTCGGGATGCAGCGTGGCCGTCCACTTCTCACTGCCAACGGAAAAGTAGTAGGACATTGAGGTGTCCACACTCCCCGCGCGGTATCGGGACGACATCTGTTCGAAAATCGCTCGTATCTCAGACATGTGAGAATCCCAGGTGATGGATCGATCGCCGGTTCCGCACCCGTCCTAACGCACTCCTCGCGCCCCGGACTGGACACAGGAACGATCAGCCGGCGCTCTTGTCCGCCGCCGTGCGGCAGGCGACCTGCATCGTGCAGGTACAGCTCTCGTCCACCAAGCCCATCCGGACGGACCCGGTCGGGTGGGCGGCCGTCGGTGCCACACCCGACCGGCCACCAACACATCGCACGGTACTCCGCCCATTGAGATGCCCAAGTCCGTGCCGCGATTCACGATCACGACGTATAGATTTGGAATTTCCCCAGGAAACAGAGCCGGACGCTTTCCACCACGCAGCGCAACAAAACGGTGCCACGCGCTCCTGCGGGTGATGGTCTCCCACCGCCACGCGAGCACGGCCTCGGGCAACGGGACCGGCACCACCTCAAGCCGACAGCCCGGCGATGCAATCCCACGTCCGGGGACCACCTGTACCCGCTTCACCCGCTCCCGTCCGAGCCGCGGCCCTTGCCCCACGAGCTGGAGGCCCTGAGGCACGACCAACCTGGACCCGCACCATCCCATGCTCGGTTGGTATCGGGAACCTCTCCATCCCTTCGATTGTATCGGAGCTCTCCCTCCGAGTGGCGCTTTTCCTCTGGTGCTTCAGCAGCGACCCGACACTTCGACCGCTCTCCGTGACGCGTTCTGCGGCTCTACGACCAGGGAAGACACCGTCCCCGCTTCTGCGTCTGGAGTTGCCCGCAGACCTGGGGTGTGGGACGGTGGGCGTTGAGTAGCATGGAGTCCCTGATGTCCCGTCAACACCCGGTCACCGAACGACTTGAGCGTGCCCATCCGGCGTTGTTTTCGATCTACGCTATCGGGGCGGCGTTTACGGTGTACTTTTGCATGTACTCGTTCCGGAAGCCGTTCACTGCCATCGGCTATGACGGCGCCTTTGAGCTGGGAGGACTGACACTCGACTGGAAGACGGGCTTCGTGTTGGCACAGCTGCTCGGATACCTCTCGTCCAAATTCATTGGCATCAAAGTCATCTCCGAAATGAGCCCCAGCCGACGGTCTGTGGCCATCCTCGGCACCATCGGTACCGCTTGGCTCGCCTTGCTCGGCTTCGCGGTGGCTCCTCCTGCCGTGAAGCTGTTGTTCCTCTTCATCAACGGGATTCCACTCGGCATGGTGTGGGGATTGGTCTTTGGCTTCCTGGAGGGGCGCAAGCTCACGGAGCTGCTCGGTGCCGGACTGAGCGTGAGCTACATCGTCGCAAGCGGCTACGTGAAGACCGTCGGCCGCTATCTCATCGATGATTTCGGCGTTCCCGAATACTGGATGCCTTTCGCCACCGGCGCGGTCTTCGTGGTGCCTCTTATGGCCGCCGTATACGCCCTACAGGTGATGCCGCCGCCCTCCGCCGAAGACGAAGCGGCGCGAGTGAAGCGCGAGCCCATGGACGGCGCCGCGCGAAGCCGGTTTCTCCGCACCTATGCGGTTGGACTGATCCCGCTCACGGCGCTGTATCTGCTGCTCACCGCCTACCGTAGCTTCCGCGACGACTTTGCCGCTGAGATCTTCGAAGGCCTCGGATACGCCGCAGAGCCAGCCATCTTCGCGCGGACCGAGACCCCGATCGCATTCGGTGTACTCGGCGTGCTGGTCACCCTCATGTTTTTTCGAAGCAACCGTGCAGCACTGATCGCCGCGCACGTGATCATGGGAATCGGAACCGCACTGATCGGAGTCGGGACCCTGGCCTGGCAGGCCGGTCTGCTGTCCGGCGAGTGGTGGATGATTGCGGTCGGCTTCGGCATGTACGTGGCCTATGTGCCCTATGGCTGTGTGCTCTTCGACCGCATGATGGGCGCACTCGGCGTGGTCGGCACGGCAGGGTTCATGATCTATGTGACCGATGCCTGCGGCTATCTGGGCACTTTCGGCGTGTACTTGTACAAAAACTTTGGACAGGCCGACCTCGACTGGGTGCAGTTCTTCGTCTTGTTTTCCTACACCACATCGGTCTTGTGCACCGCGATGTTCGGCTTGGCAGGCGCATACTTTGCGCGGGCGTCCAGGAGCTGAGCCGCACCGCAACCTTGCGTCATCACACAACAGGCGCTCAAACAAGCTTCCGGGAGGCCTCCGCCTCAATCCGGATGCAGGTCGGCTCGGCTGGGCACATCGGCCCCAGATACCACCAACCCACCGCTGGCTGCGCGTGCCCGATCGCACCCACGCCAGACCCGGCTCGCACCCGGGCAGTACTGCCCCCACCATCCCCGCACATGTCGATGCCCTGCCGGTCGGGAATCGCCGGTGAGCGCACATGCAAAGATAGACGTGTGTCGGTCCGTGCTGAGGACGCTTCCGTCGCTCCTCGCACCCATCCACGAAACGTTCGCGATCTCGCCTCTGCCCCCGCCAAACACACCCGCTCCGCGACGCTCGATCTCCTCTCGGCTCCGAAGCCAACGTTTCGGCACATGCGCAAAAAAAAATTCGATTCGTCGATGGTTCGCTGATGTCGCTGATCCGGACTCGATTGCACAACAGGTACCCGCCAGGGCGACTCAATCCAACCGACCAGTCGTTCGAAACCACCGGGATCGGCTGTGTTTCGAGATCCTCACCAAACACCGCATGTGGGGTTCGACGAGCCACCCCCCCCTACATTTAGTGCCCGGTCAGATTCTGCCCTTGGCTATGGCCCACGATTTACGCTACCTTCGTTGGGTCGGCGCGCGGCTATGCGCCGGCTCCGTTCCCTCCCCGTGTCCCCCGCTCCAACCTCCCCGGAGCCAACACGGACCCGTGTGAGCCATCACACAACTCGGAACGGCACCCCACGGCAACCGATTCCTTCTGGTGCCTCCGCCGCTCACCCGCCCGCCCTCCTCTCTACTCACCTGTAAAGCACCCATCGGATACCTATGCACCTGGAAAATGAGAACCAGGCGGCGGACGTTGCGCCGCTCGCTACTTCTGTTGTTACCGCCACCTTCTCCGGCGCTGTGGCACCTGGAATCCGAGTCCGGCAAGTGGACGGTCGCTTAGAGCCGCTGTCCCAGGAACAGCTCACGGCTTTGGTTGCCGAGTTCGGGCAGGGCCTGACCGCAGTCGACATCTCCGGGCTGGCTCAGCGAGTCTACAGCGGCCTCTACGATGGCATCGACCAGGTCGAGCTCGACAAGCTCCTGGTGCAAGTTCCCGCTGCGCTCATCACCGAAGACCCCGAGTATTCGTTGCTTGCAGCCCGGTTCCTCGACCGGGTCATTCTGGGCGAGGTCCAAGATCAGGGCATCATGAGCGTAGCGGACAGCATTCTGCACGGACACCGATGCGGGATCATCGCCGACCACGTTCGCGACTTCGTGGTGGAACATGCCGACGTCCTCGATGCGGCAATCCAGCCCCAGCGGGCACACCTCTTCCGCTACTTCGGGCTGCGGACTTTGTACGACCGCTACCTGCTGCGGCACCCGACCTCTCGCAAAGTCTTTGAGACCCCTCAGTACTTCTTCATGCGCGTCGCCTGCGGGCTCGCTACCAAAGCGGAAGAGGCCATCGAGTTCTACCAGCTGCTGTCCAGCCTCGAGTACCTGCCGAGCAGCCCAACCCTCTTCAACAGCGGCACCCGGCATCCGCAGATGTCGTCCTGCTACCTGCTTGACTCCCCCGCGGACGAGCTGGAGGGAATCTACAAGCAGTACACCAACATCGCGCGCCTCTCGAAGTTCGCAGGCGGAATCGGCACCTCCTGGACCCGCATCCGCTCCCGCGGCTCGCTGATTCGCGGCACGAACGGTCGCTCCAACGGCATCATCCCCTGGCTCAAGACCCTCGATGCTTCCGTCGCGGCAGTGAACCAGGGCGGCAGGCGCAAGGGTGCCTGCTGCGTCTATCTCGAGACCTGGCATGCCGACATCGAAGAGTTCCTCGAGCTCCGCGACAATACCGGCGACGAAGCACGGCGCACCCACAACTTGAACCTTTCCAACTGGGTACCCGACATCTTCATGCGGCGGGTTCAGGCCAACGGCATGTGGTCGCTGTTCGACCCCAAGGAAACGCCCGACCTCGTGGATACCTACGGCGAGGACTTCGAGCGGCGCTACGAGCGCTACGAAGCCGCTGGTAAAGCCGTCAAGCAGATGCGCGCTCGCGATCTGTACGGTCGGATGATGCGCACCCTCGCCCAGACCGGAAACGGCTGGATGACCTTCAAAGACCACTACAACCGCAAGTCCAACCAGACCGGTCTGCCGCACAACGTGGTGCACTCCTCCAACTTGTGCACCGAGATCGTTGAGGTCACTCACCAAGGCGAGACCGCCGTGTGCAACCTGGGGTCCATCAACCTCAGCCGCTTTGTCCGCAACGGCGCCGTCGACTTCGATGCCCTCGCAAGCCGGGTGAAGGTGGCGGTCAAGTACCTCGACCGCGTGGTCGACATCAACTACTACCCCACCGAGGAAGCCGCGGCGTCCAACGCACGGTGGCGCCCCGTTGGCCTCGGCCTGATGGGCCTACAAGACGTCCTCTTCCAGCTGCGGATTCCGTTCGACAGCCCCACCGCCAGTGACTTGTCTGCCCGGATTCAGGAAGAGATCTACTACGCGGCTTTGTGCACGTCTGCCGACCTTGCAGAACAGCACGGCGCGCACAGTACCTTCCACGAGACCCGCGCAGCAGCCGGAGACCTGCAGTTCGACCTCTGGGGAGTGACGCCCTCGTCGATGGGTCCCGGAAAGCAGGTCTCGTTGTTCAGCACCGCAGCCACCCAGACCGACCGATGGTCCAAGCTGCGTCAACGCATCCAGATGGTGGGCCTGCGCAACTCCCTGCTCGTCGCCATCGCTCCCACCGCCACCATCGCGTCTATCTCGGGTTGCTACGAGTGCACCGAGCCTCAGGTCTCGAACCTGTTCAAGCGCGAGACCCTGTCCGGTGAGTTCCTCCAGATCAACCGCTACCTCGTGGAAGACCTGAAGCGGCTCGAGCTGTGGACTCCACGGATTCGCGAGCAGATCAAGAGCGCCGAGGGGTCGATTCAGGGCATCCAGGAGATTCCCGAGGAGCTTCGTATGCTCTACCGGACCGCCTGGGAGCTTCCGCAGCGCGCGCTGATCGACATGGCCGCTGCCCGGTCGCCCTACATCGACCAGAGCGCATCGCTCAACTTGTTCCTGGCAGAGCCCACCATCGGTAAGCTCTCGAGCATGTACGCATACGCATGGAAGAAGGGGCTGAAGACCACCTACTACCTGCGGTCTCGTCCTCGCACGCGCATCGCTCGTGCGACCTCCGGCGGCTCAAAGAATGTCACCGAAACCGAAGCGGTTTCATGTTCGCTGGAGAACCCAGAATACTGCGAGGCCTGTCAGTAGGCGTTCGATCGGTTCATTCTCGAACGCTGCTGGAGGTCCTCGCCTTGTAGCTGGGCGCCGGACCTCCCTTTTCGTTGGAATGCACTCTGTCACGTCGTCTCTTGGACAGTCTCTCCCCCTCCGATAACTCTTCGTCTTGCCTACGCGCCCCCCCCCCCCC
>CAJWOS010000397.1 GCA_913044235.1 uncultured Pseudomonadota bacterium | reverse complement strand
CGCCGCCGGCCGCGAGCGCGCCGCCGGCTCGGTCCGCCCACGACACATCGAGCGGATGGAGCCCAGGTGCAATGCCCACGAGGAGCGGACCGCACCAAACCACGACGGGAACCCAGAAGGCATGGAGGCGTGTGCTCCGACCGGATGCCGCAAGGCCCATAAAGCCGACCCCTGCCCACACCAATCCGTGCTCACGGAGGAGGGGTGCGAGTCCCGCCACGAAAACCACCAGCGCAGCATCGCTGCGGTGTGCTCCGGGCCTGTGGACGCGAACCAGTCCGAGGGCCAGCAGGAGTCCGGCAGCCGCCGCGGTGGAATCGGGCTGGAGCTGGAAGCCCCAGCCGGGGATGTCGGGAATCACCAGCAGGCTGATCGCGATCGCGACTGCCGAGCGGGCCGATGCACCGAGACTGCGTGCCAGAGCATGTCCGGTCAGGAGCAGCAGGGACAAGCTTGCGGCCGAGACCAGGGCGCCTGCGGTCACGGGCGAAGCCCCCGGCCCCACCAGGAGCGCCAGGAATGCCGGATACAGGGGCGGTACCAAGGGGGGGGCGCCCGCGAGGAGATCGCGGGCGGTCAAGCCCCAGAGTGGTGCATCGGAGCCCAGGGCTCCCCACACACCGAGCAGCGAGCGCGCCGAAAGGACCAGAGCTGTGCCGCCGAACCACGCCAGGACGAGGCGTTGGATGGAGGGCCGGGTGGGGGTGGCGGGCGGACGGCTCAAGGGTGCATCGCTTGCGAGTCGTGGAACTGTGTCGTTGTGCAGTGTGCGGTAGCGGGTGCTGGAGCAGGTCACAACGACTTGACTGCGCAAGGTTGCGCATTGCGCTCGGTTTGGAGACACTGAAGATGGAGCCCGGAGGGTCGCATGTGGAATTGGTCCGTTCGCTGGATGTCGCTGGTCGGGATCGTCGGCTTGGTTGCCTGTGGCGCAGGAAAAGTCGACGGAGAAGATGCGGACACCGCGGAGTCTGCCGGAGGCGGAGCCTTCGATGTCGATGAAGAAATCGAGTTCGACGGCGATGGGCCCGTGGTCATATCGGGTCGGATGTGGTGTGATTCGGGGGGTGAAAGCGCAGGTATGATCACCTTTTTCGAGGTGCGTTATGCCGATCCGCAGGGCAACTCCGACGTGGAGTTCGGAGAGGTGGCGGTCTATGCCACCGGCTCGACCACGGAAGTCTTCCGTGATGAGATGCTCGTCTGCCGCTCCGGTACCTGTGAGGCGACCTACCGGGATGGGGTCTACGACAGCTCGGTGACCTGTTCGACCGTGGATCGGTTCGATTTCTTCGCCACGGTCACCGACCGGTCGGGGCTGCAGTCTGAAGCCGTGACCATCGAGTGGGAAGACTGAGCCGAGACCGGGTCTTGTTCGGCAGCAGCGATTCCGATCCATGGAGAGCGGTGCACGCAAGCCCGTGCTCCTCGGAATCGAATGGCAAAGCAACAACCCAACCTCGCGCCGTGGCTGACACCACCGCCGGACTTTGAGTCGGACCTCGTGGGCGATGCGGCGCAGCAGCGTTCGGTGCTTGTGATCGATGACTCCCCGATGGTGCGACAACAGCTTCGCCGCCTGCTCGTCGATGCGGGCTTTGCGGTAGTCGAGGCTGTCGACGGCGCTGAAGGCAAGCGTCTCCTCGAGACCCGCGACGACTTTGTGCTGGTCTTGTGCGACGTCTTGATGCCTCGCCTCGACGGGGTCGAGATGCTGGAAGCCATCCAGGCCGAAGCGCAGGGCGTGTCGGTACCGGTGATCATGCTCACCACCGAAGGGCAGCCCGCCCTCCTCAAGCGTGCTGTGCGCGCCGGCGCTCGTGGCTGGGTCATGAAGCCATTCAGGGCCGAGCTGCTTCTCCGGGTCGCAAAGCGGCTGGTCGAGTGAGACGGCTCGTGAAGGGATCAGGTGCGTTCTGGGGCTTCGAGAACCGCCGACTCTGCGAGATAAATCAGCTGCTTGTCTACTGAGACGATGGTGTCATCTGGCGGATTGATCTGGTCGGGGTCGGTGCGTTTGGGGTGGTGGATGCCGATCAGCAGTGCGCCGGACTGGGCCTTGATGGCGCTCGCCATCTCGGCATAGGTCGCCGGAACGGTGAGGGTGTCAGGGATGTTGCCCACATACAGACTGTGGGCGCCAGCCGCCGTGATCGTGCTGAGGACGTCGGCGGTACCTCGCTGCACAATCGCGTGGGAGAGCAGGGAGAATCCAATGCGCGTGGTCTCAATGACCTCGTCGGCTCCGGCTGCCCGTGCGTGGGCAACGTTCTCTGCATCCAGAATCTCGCTGATGACGTAGAGCGGACGGGCGCGCGGGGGCGTGACTGGGTTGCGGCGCTCGTATGCGCGCAGAGTGAAGGTGGTGAGGATGGTTCGGGCATCTGCGTCTTGCGGAGACAGTGTGCGCGCACCGACCACCAACACGGCGTCGGCGTGCGTGATGCGCGCCTTGTCGAGCTCGCTCTCTTTGGTGGGATCCCCTTCGATCCATCGGTAGTCCGCCGGTACGTCGGCCGGTCGAGGACCGGGCGCAAAAACGTAGAGCTCACTCCTGGCAGGGTCGACTTCGGCCAGGATGGCATCGAGCAGCATCCGAGCGCCGGGGTCGTATCCGCAGACGACGACGTGATTCATGGCAGTGCTCATGCGGGTCCATTCCTCTCGAATTCGCATGACGGATTGCAGCAGAGTGTTGCCGACGATCCCCGCGAAGAGGGCGAGTGTGATCATCCCCAGCAACATCAGTGCGGCGGCGACCACCTTTCCGAGGCCAGTGACCGGAGAAATATCGCCGTATCCCACCGTGGTGATGGTCACGATGGACCACCACATGGCATCGCCCAGGGTCTTGATGCCGTCATTGGAGGGGCCTTCGATCAGATACAGCGAAAGCCCACCCAGGCCAGTGGCCACGCCGACCAGCGAGAAGGCCACCCGGTAGAGCAGCCGGTTGTCTCGCACCGACTGGATGATGCCTTGGAGCGGGACCGTCCATGGGCTTCGCCGCAAGGAGCGGGCCACGCGAAGGAGGCGGAGTGCACGCAGTCCTCGCAGTGCCGGATGCAGGGCGAGGACGGTGATGATGTCGATCAAGACGAAGGGGTCGGTGCAGTAGCGCAGGCGGCCGACCACGTGTGCGCGCACCAAGCTACCGGCGCCCAGCTTGTGGAAGCGGAGCTCCGGGGGGGAGAACGTGAGAATGCGGAGGCTGATCTCGACCACGAACACCCAAAGCAGCGCAGTATCGAGCTGTTCGAGCCAGGTCGGGGGAACGGTTCCGTGCTGCGTGTGGTCGAGATCGACCCAGAAGAGCACCAGGGACGCCACGATGAGGAGCCAGACGGTGGCCTCGATCCAGCGATAGGCTGGGCTGTTCGTTGCGTGAAAAGCCGCCTGGAGCTTCTGCCAGGCAGTGGCGGAGTCCGTGCTGTGCAGCGGGCGGGCCATGAAGGGGCGTTCCTCAGCGTTTGATGGATGTCCCTGGTATCCGCCAAGCCAGTGGCGTGGACGAAAAAGCACGGAGTCGACCGCTACGGAGGCTGGAGAGCGCGCGCTTGGGGAGCTTCGATGCCGAAGCCAGAAGGCTGGGCAGCACACGAGCGCAGGCGGAAGCGGTGCTGTGAGACTGGACTTGCGGGCTCTGGTGCGCACAATACGCGGGCAACTCCGGAGGCTGCATGTCTGACCGTCCCCCGCAAGATCCAGACGACCTTTCCCTTGGCGGCATCGTCGACGAGGTTGTCTCCCAGGTCCGTGTGGCTCTGGACGAGGCTGACATCTCGAGTCGGGATTCCCGCGAAATGT
Organism: uncultured Pseudomonadota bacterium; assembly: GCA_913044235.1. GTDB lineage: Bacteria > Myxococcota_A > UBA796 > UBA796 > UBA2385 > CAJWOS01. The sequence continues at coordinate 3,154 of CAJWOS010000397.1, read as the reverse complement.
TGATGGATGGTCTGAGAGAGGTCTTCCAAGCGATGGATCCGGGCGCTTTCGTACGGGGCCGTGAGGCGGATGTGGAACCCCCGGATGTGACGGTGGTGGACGGGGGCCGAGCGGACGACGCCCCTCCAACCGACGGACCGCGTGCGGACTTGAAGGTGGCGGAGCCCGAGCGTGCGCCCGCCGATGCGTCGGAGCCGCCAGCGGTCGACCAGCCCAAAGTGGTCACGCGGGTGACGGTGCATGATCTTGGGGGCAGCAGTCGCGCCGACAAGCGGCCGCGGATTGTGCTCGATCCGGCGTCGGATGGTGCCGAGTGGCGGTCGCTGTTTCGGGGAGCGGTTGCTCGGCCCTATCGAATCGCGGTCTCCAAAGGCACGGTGCGGATTGCCCTCGATGGTTCTCCCTCCGACATTGTCCGCAGGGGCGCGAGCCTCGATGTAGAGGCCAAGCTGATCCAGGTGTCTTTGGTCAACGAGGCCGGGGCGGTGGTGCGGTACGAGCGGTTGCCGGAATGACAAAACCGGCCCCTCAGCATGGGGCCGGTCCAGGGGGGACGGCGGTGAGCGACGACAGGCGGCCGGTCAGGGGACCGTGAGCACAAGCGTGCTCAGCCGACGAATGCCGCTGCCAGGATCGGTTGCGATCTTGCCGTCGTCAGTGACCGTAGCGCTTCCGCCCGAGATCCAGCCGTGGTCTTCGTTGCTGGTGGACCAGATCTGCACCGTGGTGCCTGGCTCGAGTCCGTAGTCTTTCGTGGTCGTGAACGGGAAGGAAGGGTCGATGGTCATGTCGAAGTTGCCGAGGTACCACATGGCGACCGGCGTGCCTTCAAGGCCATCCCAGGGGATTCCGGCGGCGGACGGATCGACCTCGACCGTCGCGACATAGAACTGACCGAAGTCGGGAGTGTAGGAGCCCTCGGTCATCGAGCTTTGCACGGCATCGATCACGATACCGTCACCTTCGATCATGGCCGTTCCGCCCGTCTGGACTTCGCTCTTGGTCGCGAAGGGATGGATGACGTAGGTCTCTTCGAGGGTGCGGCTTTCATCGTCGCGGAGCATCACGACGGAGTGCGGGATCGCATACGAGGTGTCGCCGAGGGTGACAGCCTGGAGTGTATGGTCGTCGTTGCTGGCGTTGTCGAAGGACCAAGCGCCGCTGCTATCGGGGGTGGCGATAAGGCAGCTTGCGTAACAGAGTCGCATCTGAATGCCGGACGCCGGTGTGCCATCGGCAAAGGCCGTCACACCCGAGACCGATGCGGCGTCGGCATCGGCATCGGCATCGGTGTCGGCATCGGTGTCGGCATCGCTGTCGGAGTCTGCGTCTGCGTCTGCGTCTGCGTCTGCGTCTGCGTCTGCATCGGCTTCCTCTCCGCCACCGGTGCCAGAATCCTCCGCTTTTCCACCGCCATCAACGCAGGCGACTGCGAACAGGAATGCGGGGACGAACAAAAGGCAAGTTTGGGTCTTCATGGATGGGTCTCCAGGCTCTCCGGGGAGCGTAGCATTGCAAACAGGCGCTTTCGTCAAGCCCTGGTGTGCGATCAGGATGGTGGCATCAGCTTGGACAGGGAGCTCTCCCCGCGTTTGCTACCGGGCGTGCGTTTCGAGCAGGTCGGCAAATCGCGGCATCGCAGTACCAATGTGCTCGATGGCCTTGCCGCGCAGCGACTTGTAGGCGCGAACCAGAACCCGGTGTTTGCTCTGGTTGGCCCGCTGGTCGGTGATGCTGAGGAGAGCGTTGGCTACATCGCTCTTGCGTCGCGAAAAGTAGTTGCGCGCGGCCTCACCACTGCCCTGGCACTCCTGCCAGAACGGCTCCACCTTTTCGCTGAAGTCGTCGAGCAGCGCATCCATCGACTGTCGAATCATGCCCGGACTGAGGCTCTTGACCGACTTGAATGCAGTCTTCACGGCAATGCCCGTGAGACCGCGTTTTGCGGCAACCTCGGCATCGATGAGGCGGACGCAGTCATCGAGGACCGCGCTGCGCTTCGCGGAGTCGCGAATGGTTTCGACAAGAGAACCCATGGGGTGTATCTCCGGACCTGTGGGGTGGGAAGCGAGGGCTATTCGTAGCCGGGGCAGCGTGGCACGCTGGCAGTACCGCCGAGCTTTCGCATCCAATGGCCGGTGTAGGCCCGAGCGAAGCAGGAGTATCCACGAGCGGAACGAATCGCTTTCTGCACGCACTCGTAGCTGCGCTCGAAGTCCCGATTGTTCTGGGCGGTGATGATGTCAGACCCGGCCACGCGGTCGGGCATGCCTTCCTTGAGGTACGTGCGTGCCCAGAAGGGGATGGCGTCGCAGAGGACGGCCGCTGCATCTTTGTGGGGAGAGCTACCCAGCACATCGAGCAGCTTCTGGCGCACGCCCGAGTCGGGCTCTTCAGTGAGGGCCCGCTCACGGAGGCACTTCACTGCGGCGGAACGCTTGGTGCCACGGAACGCTGCGACCGCCTGGGTACGGACGACTGCACTGTCGTCTTCCATCATCGCCTTGCACATCATTTCGGTGGCATCGCGGACCTTCGACATCTTCAGGGCCCGCAGCGCTTCCGCACGCACGGTGCCCTCGGGGTCTTCCGAGGCCTTCTTCCGGAGCAGCTCGATGATGGGACGGTCTTTGAAGCCGCCCAGGCCGGCCGTGGCTGCCGCCCGCACTTCCGTGTTGTCTTCCGACTCCACGAGCGCCGTGAGCGTGTCGGAGAATTCCTTCGCACCGGCGATGGCCGCCAGTGCCTTCACCCGCTCCTCTGGGGCACTCTGCGCATCCTTGGCGATGTCGGCGAGGGTCTGGCGGGCGATCGGAGCAGACATGCTCGTGAGGAAGCCGATGGCTTCCCCTCGCTTGGGCAGTGACGGATTCCGAACGAGTTCGGTGAAGCAGGTCGCGATGTCGTCGCGGTCGGTGGTCTTCATGCCATCGGCCACGGCCATGTCCCAGCCCTTTGCCTCGTCGGCGATGTGACTGCAGATGCACTCACTCGCGATGGGGTCGTCGACATGGATCAGCTGCTCGGTGGCGAACTTCCGGGTGTCGTCTGCCTTCATGTCGAGTCCCACACAGACGACGTTGTAGCGCTCTACCGCCATCGCCTCTTGGATGTCGGGGACCTCGACGTGGCTGGGTGTGAGCAGGTCGCACGC
>CAJWOS010000396.1 GCA_913044235.1 uncultured Pseudomonadota bacterium | reverse complement strand
AAGCCCTCTCGGGGGTCGCCACAGCGCAGGTAGGGCTTTCGGGTCCGCAACGCCGCCAAGGCCTACGCGCTCGCACTGGAGCGTGGGGCCCAGCCGGTCGAGGTCCAGACCGGCTTCAGCGAGCTCCGCATCCCCGCCATCCGCGGAATCGGCGGCGCCACGGTCTACTTCATCGACCGCTTCGAAGACGGCAGCTCCATCTACGACATCGACTTCGAGTACCTCGAAGGGGTCGACCGCCACCCCGAGGGCTGCGGATTCAAAATCATCGACCACCTGACCCACAACGTCTACAAGGGTCGGATGGACTACTGGGCCGAGTACTACGAGCGGCTGTTCAACTTCCGCGAGATTCGCTTCTTCGACATCAAGGGCGAGTACACCGGGCTCGTGTCCCGCGCGCTGACCGCCCCCGATGGCCTCATCCGCATCCCCCTGAACGAAGAGAAGGGCGAGAAGGTCGGGCAGATCGAGGAATACCTGCGCGAATACAAGGGCGAGGGCATCCAGCACATCGCCTTCAGCTGCGACGATCTGCTCGCATGCTGGGACCGACTGAAGGCCCAGGGCACCACCTTCATGACCGCGCCCCCCAGCACCTACTACGACATGCTCGACGAGCGCCTTCCCGGACACGGTGAGCCCACCGAGGCCCTGCGCAGCCGGGGCATCCTGCTCGATGGCTCCACCACCGACAACGACCCACGCCTGCTCCTGCAGATCTTCTCGGCAAAGGCGGTCGGTCCCATCTTCTTCGAGTTCATCCAGCGCAAGAAGGACGAGGGCTTTGGAGAAGGCAACTTCGAGGCCCTGTTCAAGTCCATCGAACGCGACCAGCTCAACCGTGGCGTTCTCGCCCAGAGCGCCAAGTAGGAGGCCATCATGTCGGTTGAGCTCAAGCGCATTCACCACGTCGCCTATCGCTGCCGGGACGCCAAAGAGACGGTCCACTTCTACCAGAGAGTCCTGAACATGGGCTTTCAGCTCGCCATCGCAGAAAACGAGGTCCCCTCGACCAAGGCGCCCGACCCCTACATGCATGTGTTTCTCGACGCCGGCATGGGCAACGTCCTCGCCTTCTTCGAGCTGCCGAACTCGCCGGACATGGACCGCGACCACAACACCCCCCTGTGGGTGCAGCACATCGCCTTCGAGGTGGCCGACCTCGCCGCTCTGGAGTCCGCCAAGACGCACATCGAGTCCCAGGGCCTCGAGGTGCTCGGCCCGGTCAACCACGGTGTGTTCCAGTCGATCTACTTCTTCGATCCCAACGGCCACCGCATCGAGCTGGCGGCCAACATCGGCACGCCCGAGCAGATGGCGCAGCTGCACGAGGTCGCGCCCGCGATGCTCGAAGAGTGGAGCGTGACCAAGCGGGCCCCCCAGCACGCCGCCTGGCTGCACGGGTAGCCGACCACCGGGCGCGCGGACCTCAGTTCCCGCGCTCCAGCCACCGCCGACTGAACACCTCGTCTTCCAGCGGCACGTCGAACTTCATCTCCAGCGTCTCGATGGTGGTGCTGGAGCCTTCCTTCAGTGCGTCGGTGATCACCATCTTCATGGGCACGTTCTTGCCGTCGATGGCCTTCACGTCGCCCATCGTCCAGGTCTTGAGCAACATCCCCGACAGGGCATACAGCTCCTGCTTGGCCGGGATGAGCCACTCGGCGTCGATCCACATCACCCGCTTGGGGTAGGTCACGCTCCCGTCGCGGGCGGTGGCTTCCACCTTCCAGTGCGGGCGGCCATCGAGCGCCTCGCTGCCCACCACCTTCGCGTCGTACAGCTCGTCGAAGTCATCGGTGGCCATCATGTCCTCGTACGACACGTCCGAGCCCATCATCCCCTGTCGCATCATGTGGCCGCTGATCTTCTGCACCCGCTCGGCCTTCGGGAAGTACAGCCACATCTGGTCGCCCACCTTGAGCATGCGCGTCCCCTTGTCGCGCTCCGGTGCCCGGTACTCCATCGCCGAGTCCACCCGCCCCCGGCTGACCACATGCATGGTGAAGGCGCGGGGCCGGCGCCCATCATCCACCACCATGGTGACCATCGACTCCGCAGACTCGGACTGCAGGTTGTGGTCCATGGCGGCCAACAACTCGGTGGCCGTGGGCGGGGCAGGTGCGTCGTCGGCCAGGGCCGATGCCCCCAGCATCAGGGACAGGAGTGCAGCAACACGCAGCATGGTCACCTCTGGGCCCGCATGGCCTCATGGGGTTGGATTCGGGCGGCCCGCAGAGCCGGGAAGAAGGCCCCCAGAGCAGCGGTGAGGATGCCGACGAATACGGCAATCACGAGGATGTCCGGCGTTAGCTCTGCGGACATGGTCGCCTTCATGGCGATCTCGGTACCGAAGTCGTCGACGAGGTCTTGGCCGTAGGTGAGGCCGTTCTGCTCCAGGTACAGAGCCGGTCCCGTTCCCACGAGCGCCCCCGCGACCCCGCCGATGAGTCCGATGACCATCGCCTCGACCAGGAAGGTCAGCACCGCGCCAATGCGGCTCTGGCCCATCGCCCGCATGACCCCGATCTCTCCGGTCCGCTCCAGCACGGACATGGTCATGGTGTTGAAGATGGCCAGCGCCATCACGAACACCACGATGCTGCTGAAGATCACGTTCATGGACTCCATCACCGGCAGGTTCTGCGCCCAGATGCCCCGAACCATCCACGGCGTCACGGTGTACGCCGGACCCATGACCCCTGCGAGGGTGGCCGCCATCCGGGACACGTCTGCATGGTCTTCGGAGGTTGGGTACACCAGTACCTCCAGCGCACCCGCGGGGACATCCACCATCCAGCGGGCTGTCTCCATCGTGACGTAGGCCTGGGCATCGATGACGCTGTTGCCGGTGACGACGCCGACGACATCCGCCGAGATGGGGGCCATGCTGCCGTACTGCGTCATGCCCATCACCAGGATCTCATCGCCCACCTTGGCACCGACCTCGCGCGCCACCCGCGCCCCGAGCACGACCTGCTCGGTGTCGTCCCCGGCCTCCAGCCAGCCCCCCGCATGGAAGGAGGCCACGGGCAGGACCACCCGCTCGTACCAGGAAGACGATGCCCCCACGAGCATGGCCGGGTCGTCGCCCAGCTCCTCGCCGACCGCCAGGACCACCCCAGTGCGGATCACCGGCTCGACGGCCGCCACCCCCTCCACCGCCTCGATCTGTTCGACCACCGGGGCCGAGTCGGGGATGTTGAAGTGCAGCGGCTGCAGGGCCTCTCGCTCGGCGAACTCGGCTGTGACCACGCGCACCGGACCGAAGTGCCGCGCCCAGTCTCCCGCCATCGCATCGAAGATGCCACCCAGAAAGGACAGGGTGACGACCGTGAAGGCCACGCCGATGGTGACGGTGGCCGCGGTCAGAGCCGTCCGCCGCCGGTTCCGGATGGCGTTGCGGACCGCCAGACGAAGGATGGTGCTCATCGGGGCCTCACAGCTTCAGCGGGAGAGATCTTCGAGGCCGACAGCGCCGGGTAGATGGACGCCAGCACCGCGACGCCGATGCCCACGACAAAGGCGAGCATCAAGGTGTCGACGGAGAAGTCGGTGTACAGATGGGCCGAGACAGGCACGTTGCTCATCTGGTCCGCCTTCGAGGCAATCAAGGCCGTCATGTCGATGGGATGCTGGGCGTACCACCAGCACAGGCCGCCGGACATGGCCACCCCGAGCCCCCCGCCCAGCACACCCATCCACAGCCCTTCCATGGCGAACATGGCCACCACACCACGGCGCTGGAGCCCCATGGACCGGAGCGTGCCGATCTCCGCCACCCGCTCGAAGGCCGCCATCAAGACCGTGTTGGCAATGCCGGTGGCCGCCATCAGCAACAGACAAAATCCGAAGGTGTTGAACATCTTCTCGCGGGCCACCCCCAGCTCGAGGAGGTCGCGGACCTCGTCCTGCCACAGGCGCGCGTCGACCCCGTCGACTCGCTGCTCGATGCCGGCGGCCAGCGCGTGGTTGTCGTCTCGGTGATCCACGAGACTGGCCACGTGGGTGACCCGACCATCCGCCGCCAGCAGCTGGTCGGCCACCGTCAGCGGCAGGACGACCGCCACGTTGTCCACCATGGGGTTGGACGCATTCAAAATCCCACTGATCTGGTACCGCATGGCGTTCATCGCGCCGTCGACGGTGCGCGACTCGAGCGTCAGCACGTCGCCGAGGCCCACGCCCAGGAGCTTCGCGGGCCCCTTGGCCACCAGCACCTGCGTGCCGTCGTCGGCCGGCCAGGCCCCCTCGATCTGCCAGACGTCGCGCGGAAAGACCGCCTCATCGTTGGGTCCGACCCCGATCAGCCGCACCCGCATCGACTCCCGCTTGTGGATGGCGCGGGGCGTGGCAATGATCCGCGGGGTCCAGGCGGTGGTCGACTCATCCAGCCAGGCCCGGGTGTCCGCCGGCACCCGAAAGGCCCCGTCCACCGGGTGTCGAAAGCCGGCTGTGGGGTAGTCCGCCGGCACCGTCAGCACATGGCCGGACACGCTCTCGATCTGCCCGCGGACAGCGTTTTCATTGAATCCTCGGGCAAAGCCCGTGCCGATGACGATGATGAAGACCCCCATGATGATCGACACCATCGACAGGGCATTGCGCCGGGCCTGCCGGAACAGGTTGCGCGTGGCCATCCGTAGAAGCAACATTCACGCCTCCCCAGACGACGCTCGGATGTCTTCGTGGACCCGCCCGTCCTTCATGTGGACGACCCGGCGGGCCCGCTCGATGACCATCGGGTCGTGCGTGGAGAACAGGAAGGTGACCCCCCGCTCCTCGTTCAGCGCGCGCATCAGATCGAGCACCCGGGTGCCCGACTGGCTGTCCAGGTTCGCCGTGGGCTCGTCGGCAATGACGAGGACAGGCGCCTTCACGAGCGCACGGGCGATCGCCACCCGCTGCTGCTGGCCGCCGGACAGCTGGTTGGGCCGCCGGTGCAGCAGCTCGCCCAGCCCCACGTCCTCCAGCGCCTTCGTGGCTGCAGCGCGCGCCCCACCCGGCGGTGTGATGCCAGCGAGGTTCAAGGCCAGCTCCACATTCTCGACCGCGCTCAGCACAGGCACGAGGTTGAAGGACTGGTAGATGAAGCCGATGGACGCCGCCCGCAGCTGGGTGAGCGCCCGATCCGACAGCGTGCCGGTGGCCGTCCCCTGGATGGAGACCGTGCCGTCGGTCGGCTGGTCGAGCAGGCCCACGAGGTTGAGCACCGTGGTCTTTCCCGAGCCCGAGGGCCCCGAGAGCACGGTGAACTCTCCCGCCTCGATGCTCAGGGAGACGGCATCGGCCGCCTTGACGAGGGTCTCCCCCGAACCGTAGTGGCGAGAGGCGTGGTCGAGCTGACAGATGGCCATGGGGCCTCCTAGAAGTTGACGCGGGACCAGACGATGATGGTGGCATCGGGCACCACGGTGCCCAGATCGACTTCCTTGACGGTGGATTCCTCAGTCGGGAGCACGACCACGAGGTCGTCGGCGCGGGGCTTGAACTCCCCACCATCCGAAAATGCGATGGGGAGCTGTGCCGCGAGCGACACCTCGAAGTTGTCTCGGATGACCGTGGCCAGCGATGGTACCGCAAAAGCCGTCGCGTCACCGAGGTTCTGCATCCACAGCATCGAGGTGGACACGTCCCGGGTGAGTCCTGCCACCACCGACGCCATGGCGTAGTCCCGACCCGAAAACGCCGGCGCAAAGGCGGTGCGCTCCGCGAACAGATCGGCGGACACGGGGTCGTCAGCTCCCGCTCCATTTCGGTAGTACTGCCCCGTCAGGATCAGCTGCTGCAGCACGGGAAAGGAGTAGTCGAGGCCGACCACGAGCTCTTCGGTCGCGGGACCGTCCTGCGGGATGTGGGCCACCCCCTCGAACCAGAAGCCGACGCCCAGGGTTCCCTTGATGTCGGCACCGACGATGGTCTCATCGACCTCTTCGCGCCAGGCGCTCACCAGGGACCAGTCGGTCTCCAGCCAGTTGGCCGTGAGTCGACCGGCCAGGCGGGGGTGGGTGAAGGCATCGTCGCTGCCGATGACGAGCTGCGCCCCGTTGAGGTCGCCGATGGGGACATCGACCCGCACCGCGTTCATGCCGGAACGCGGCTTCCAAGGCTCGGTGAGGAGCACCTCGGGAAAGGGATCGGAGGGGTTGACGACGAAGCCCGAGCCCCAGTTGAGGGCCTGGCGGCCGATGCGGATGTCGGCGTGCTTCAGGAGGAGCTCGACGTGGAGGCGATCCACCGCCAGGTAGTCTTCGTCGGCAGACACACGAAGCGCGTCGTTTTCCGTCTCCTCCACGCCCAGTGCATCGAGGATGAGCGGACTGAGTGCCTCCTGATCGACCAGGTTCTCCAGGCCCCGCTGGACGGTCCAGCCCTGCCCCAGGCCCGCTTCGATGGTGGTGGTGAGAACCACCCGGTCCGACAGCTCGCCCGAGAAGGTCGGTCGCAGCCGCTCGACCACAAAGAGTGGCACGTCCGCATCCACGCCGGCGTAGGCCTGCACCCGAAGCTCGGCGAAGCCGTCCACCTCGCCGGCATGGGCGACCGCCACCCACAGCAGGAGGCTCATGAGGCCGCCTCGCCCCGCCGCCATGCATGCCCGACCGGCGCTCGGTGCTCTGCCGCCCCCCGTCCGTGGCACGTCCTCTCAACGAGACGGTGCCCGCCACAGGCTGGGAAGGGAAACATGCACGACTCCAGCAAAAAGGACATGACCCGGAGGGATAGGAAACAAGGGATAGGAAACATCAACCACCGTGGAGTTCTATCAGAGCGAACCCAGCTGGGGCAATTCGACGACCGGCCGCCCTCCCGCAGCGTACCAACCCCCTGAAATCACCCCGTCGGAACCGTCCTCAAGCCCAAAAACCACCCCGCGCCTGGCCTGGGACAGAGCCCTCCCCGCCCGTCGCGAACCCCGCTTCAGGCAACCTGCTCCACCCCAGCCCCTACGGCGGACCCCGCGCAGA
>CAJWOS010000395.1 GCA_913044235.1 uncultured Pseudomonadota bacterium | reverse complement strand
GCTCGTGTTCCTCACGCCGCACATCGTCACGAGACCGCAGCGCGGCAGCAACTGAGCACGCCAACAATGGCCGTTCAGCGTGGGTCACTTCCGACAGCGGGAGTGGCCCGCTCGGTTCTTGGAGGCGTGGCGCTCGCCGGGTTCATGGGGGTGGGAAAGAGCACGGTTGGACCCCTCGTCGCCGCTCGTCTCGGGCTGCGGTGGTGGGATCTGGATCACCGGATTGAACAGAATGCGGGTGCCACCATTTCTGAGATCTTTCGGGAGCGTGGGGAGCCCGAGTTTCGAAGGCTGGAACTCGAAGCCTTTCGGACTGGCTTGGCCGAGGGCACGGCCGTGATCTCGTTGGGGGGCGGTGCTTTACTGACCCCAGCGGCCCGTGGACTCCTGGCCGATGCCGCGCTGTGTTGTGTTGTGCTCCAAGCAAGCTGGGAGACCATTTCCCATCGCCTTCGCGGGAGCCGTCGGCCGCTCGCCCACGAAGCGAAGCCGCTTTTTGAGGCTCGGCGCGCGCACTATCGCGCCCTGGGAACGGCCGTTTCGACCGACCGTCGTACGCCCGAAGAGGTCGCGGATGCCGTGGTCATGGTGGTGCAACAGTGGGTTTGAGCGAAGTCTTGGTTGAGTTGCCTGGGGGGACCTACCCGGTCGTGATCGACGGTGGGGGCCTCGAAGGGCTTGGGCAGGCCGTGGTGCGCGTGACCGCAAGCCGACGGGTCGTGTTGGTGACCAACCCGGTGGTGGGCGCCCTGTATTCGGCCAGCGCGCGCGCGAGCCTGGCACAAGCTGGGTTCACGGTGGTGGAGATCGAAGTTCCGGATGGCGAAGTGCACAAAACCGTCGAGACCTGGTCGCGGCTCGTGCATGCTCTTCTCGATGCGAAGATTTCGCGCTCCACGCCGGTGATCGCCCTGGGTGGGGGTGTCACGGGCGACATCGTTGGGTTTGCCGCCGCGACCGTGTTGCGCGGGGTACCACTGATTCAGGTGCCCACAACGCTCCTCGCCATGGTGGACAGTGCAGTGGGTGGGAAGACGGGCGTGAACGCCGCCCACGGAAAGAACCTCGTCGGTGCTTTCCATCAGCCGCTGCTGGTCTTCGTGGCTCTGGCCACGTTGCGTACGCTGCCGCTCGTGGAGGTGCGTGCGGGGCTTGCGGAGGTTGTGAAGCACGGCATGATTGGCGATTCCACCATCTGGGACCTCTTAGAGGCGCGTGGACCGGCGATCTTGGATGGAACGGATCGGGAAGGGCTAGCGATCTGTGTTGCGCGCAGTGCTTTGCTCAAGGCTCGCGTTGTCTCGGAAGACGAGAGAGAGACAGGAATCCGATCACTACTCAACTTCGGTCACACCGTCGGGCACGCCGTCGAAGCCGTGATGCGAGGACAGTTGCGACACGGCGAGTGCGTGGCGCTGGGCATGCGTGCGGAGCTGCGGCATGCGGTGGCATGCGCCCGGAGCCCTGTGGAGCTGGTGGCAGCGATGGATGACTTGCTCGCACGACTGGGTTTTCCGGTCTCGGTGCCACGCTCCGTGAAATATTCTCACTTGGACGCGGCTGCGGCCCATGACAAAAAGCGCATCCATGCTACAATCAGGGTGCCTGTGGTGGATCGAATCGGTTCGTCCCGGTGCATTGTTGTTGATGCTCGTGAGGTACCCGAGATGATCCGTCATCTCGACGTTGCCGCACCTCTCGAGCGGCTGAAGAACGCGGCGACGACTTCGGAGACCAAATGAACGCGCGACCGCTCTCACTCGGTACTGTCCTCTTCGGTGCGGTTTTTGCTTCGGGCTGTGCTCGTCAGGCCATGTACGATGCTCCGCTGGAGTCGGAGCTGCAGATTCGTCCGGCCACGATCGATGTTGCCAAGAGCACGTACTTCATCAGCGAAGACAACTTGGGAATGGCCTTCTTGGTCGATGCGGTCGTGACCTCGACATCGAGTGATACCCAGGGCCTGCCCCTTGGCAACATCCGGGTAGAAGCGCTGGCTCCAGGGGAGGGGGTGTATTTGCTACCGCCCTCCGCCATCACCACCCACGACTTTACGGTTCCCGACAACTGGGAGCAGGTGCGGAACGACGAGTGCTACGACGCAGACGGCAACTTCGTGAACTCCGAGAACCCCTACTGTGCTTGGTTGCTCGATGAGACCACCGGGGAAGCCTATGAGATCTCGGACTCGTTCGCGCAACCAGAAGACTGGGCTCCGAACTACCTGCGGATCCCCACCTCGGGCGACACAGGCGTTGCGCGCTTCTGGGTGTTTGTAGACGCCTTGCCGTTTGAGTTCGGTGAAGACAACTCCTTCGCCGGTGCACAACAGGGCAACCAGTCGGTCTTCATCACCACTTCTGTATCGTCCACCACGCTCACGATTCAGACCATCAACTGAGCGCAAGGTCGCGATGGACTGCCCGGAGCGTCCGGTGGACTGAGGTGCCATGACCTACAGCGACGAAGAGATTGCGCAGTATCGGCGAGATATGGAGGCCGACCCCACCTCTCGTCGCTTTGTGCCATACGCCGAGGTCCTGCGTCAGTCCGGTGCTCTCGAGGAAGCGGAAGACATTCTTGAGCAGGGCCTTGGGATTTATCCGAACCTTCGGTCGGCCCATGTCGTGCGGGCGAGGATCTGGCGCGACCAGGGGAAAAACGAGCGAGCGCTGCGCCTCTTGGCGGAGCTGTATCCCCAAGATGCAGGCAACGTCACACTCACGGAGCTGTACTGCGAGCTACTCATTGAGCTTGGGCAGTTCGCCGGTGCGGATGAAGTCCTCCGGAGGGCGCAGTACACCGGGTTCCCAGAAGCGACCCGACTGCGGCTGGCCGAAGCTCTTGGCGAAGCCCGCTTTCCCTCCGACGACTTCGAAAAGGAGGACATCTCCAGTCTTGGTGGGGTCCTCACGCTTCCCGGTCTCTACCTGGAGGAGCTCGGGGATCCCTTCGTCGTGCCCATTGTGGCTGCACGGGTGGGTAGCGCGGGGCACCGAACTGCAGCAAAGGGTCTCTGGCAGGAAGTAGCCCGGTTGCATCCCTCCTTCAGCACCCGTGCAAGTCGCGAAGTCGCGAGGCTCGATGGCATCGCGGGACGTCAACTGCGCCAGGCTCCCGCCGTGGTAGCGCTTCCGGAGCCGACAGACCCTGCTGCCACCGCTCGTGCGGTCCGAGCATGGGCTGCGCAGCTTGGACTGGATGTGTAGGTGCGAGTACTCGTTCTCCATGGCCCCAACCTGAACCTTCTCGGGCGACGGGAACCGGCTCGATATGGCAGGCAGACACTGTCGGACATCGAGCACGAGATACAGTCCCTCGCCGATGCTTTCGGGGTTTCGCTGACGTTTGCGCAGAGCAACCACGAGGGCGTCTTGATCGATCACATCCAGAATGCGCTGGACGTTGTGGATGGTATCATCATCAATCCCGGTGGACTCGGACACACCTCTGTGTCGCTGCGCGACGCACTCGCTGCGGTGGACCTTCCCTTCGTAGAAGTCCATCTCACGAACATCCACGCCCGAGAGGCATTTCGTCATCGCACCCTGCTGTCCGACATTGCCGTGGGAACCATTGCGGGTTTTGGGGGGCTGAGCTATTCGCTCGGCCTTCGCGGTCTTCTCGCACACCTTCTTGCGAACTCTGGAGCGTCCCGATGAGTCTCTCCGACTCCCTTCCCCAAATCGCTGAACTGATCGCGCTGATGCGTGAAAACGACGTTTCACGAATCGACTACGAAGACGAGCAGGTCAATGTCTCCGTGCGGTTTGGCGGCGAGGTCGTGATGACCCAGGCGGTGGCCCCCGCAGGTGCCGCGCCCACTGCGGTCGCGGATACTGGTGGCGCGCCGGCGACCGAGGGGGCTGGCAACATCGTCAAGTCGCCGATGGTTGGCACGTTCTATCGGTCGCCCGATCCGTCGGCGCCACCATTTGCCTCTCCTGGTGACCGGATCGAGAAGGGCCAAGTGCTCTGCATCATCGAAGCCATGAAGCTGATGAACGAGATTGAGAGCGAGGTCTCCGGCGTGATTGCCGAGGTCCTCGTCGACAATGGACAGGCCGTCCAGTTCGGACAGCCGATGTTCCGCATCGAAGCCGGCTGACCCGTACCACCCGTACAGCAGCGGAGGCGAAGTGTTCAACAAGGTCCTTATCGCCAACCGGGGCGAGATTGCTCTTCGCGTGATCCGAGCTTGTCGTGAGCTCGGTGTGCGCACCGTGGCCATCTATTCCGAGGCTGACCGCACCGCCCTGCACGTGCGGTTTGCAGATGAGGCGGTCTGTATCGGGCCACCGCCCGCGAAAGACAGCTACTTGCACATCCCTGCCGTGATCAGCGCAGCCGAGATCACGGGAGCGGATGCCGTGCATCCCGGGTACGGATTCTTGGCCGAGAACATCGGTTTTGCCCGTGCGCTGAAATCCCACGGCATCACGTTCATCGGGCCGGACCCCGAGCATCTCGCCATGTTTGGGGACAAGCTCTCGGCCAAGGCTGCTGCGCGTGCGGCGGGGGTTCCACTTCTCCCAGGCAGTGCTGGCGCGGTGAGTGATGCGGATGAAGCGGCCACGGTCGCCGCAGAGGTCGGCTACCCCGTGCTGCTGAAGGCAGCATTTGGCGGCGGTGGCAAGGGCATGCGCGTCGCGCGCGACGAGTCCGAGCTTCGTCGGAGCTTCGGCATCACATCGAACGAAGCCGAGGCTGCTTTCGGCAACGGCGCGGTCTTTATTGAGCGCTTCCTGGAGCGTCCTCGCCATGTCGAGGTGCAGGTGGCGGGTGACCAATATGGCACTGCCATCCACCTGGGCGAACGCGACTGCTCCTTGCAGCGTCGCCACCAAAAGCTGCTTGAGGAAGCACCAGCGCCCAACCTGGATGTGCGCGTTCGGGATGCCTTGCGCGAGGCGGCGGTACGTCTGGCCGAGAACTCCGGCTACTACACGGTCGGTACCTGCGAGTTCCTTGTACAGGATGAGGAGTTCTTTTTTCTGGAGGTCAACCCGCGGATTCAGGTGGAACACCCGGTCACCGAGCAGGTCACTGGGGTCGACCTCGTGGCGCTCCAGATTCGGCTGGCGGCCGGTGAAAAGATGCCGCTGGCACAGTCCGACGTCACGCTCACCGGCCACTCCATCGAAGTGCGGATCAACGCGGAAGATCCATGGACCTTCATCCCGTCTCCGGGGCGCATCACGGGGTACCACGCGCCAGGTGGGCTTGGCGTCCGCGTGGACGCAGCGGTCCATGAGCACGCCACCGTTCAGCCGTTCTACGACTCCATGGTGGCAAAGCTGATTGTGACCGGGAAGGATCGCGCGGCGGCCATCCGACGGCTGCAGTGGGCGATGGACGAGTTCGTTGTGGAGGGGATTCGCACCACGCTTCCGATGCAGAGACAGCTGGTCGCCGATCCGATGTTTGCAGCGGTGGACTACCACACCAAGACGGTCGATTCCTGGGTCACGACCCGCGGAGATTGACCGCTTCGACCGCTCGAACTGCTCGCCCTGTGGCACAATCTGGCCCTACGCAATTCGCGCCGGCGGCCCCATGGGCTCGCAAGGGAGAAGCGGTTGGCCATCGACCGGAATCGACTCGAACAAGAAGCGCTCCGACTCTTGCAGAAGGGTCAGCTGGAACGGGCCCTCGAGCGGTATCTCACGCTGCTCAAGGACAAGCCCCGCGACCTACGTGTGCGCCAACAGGTCGCTGATCTCTACAGCAAGGTGGGACAGAAAGGGAAAGCCGAGCAACACCTTCGGGAGATTGCGAAGTTCCACAAGAACAGTGGCAAGGCTCGTGCAGCCATTGGCGTCTACAAGCAGATTCTCCGGCTAAAGCCCGACGACTTGTCTTTGCACGGCGATCTGGGCGACTGCTACCAGAAAGCTGGCTTCGCGAAGGAGGCCCGGCAGTCCTACGTGAAGGTTGTGGACTCGCTTTCCAAGTACAACCCCGACAAGGCGGTTCCCTATCAGGAAAAGCTGATTGCTCTGCAGCCAGGCAACCTACCTGTGCAAGTGCGGCTCGCGGAGCTCTTTGAGGCATCCAACTGGGCGGAGCGCGCGCAGCAGGAGTGGCGTCGACTGGCCAAGGAAGCCCGCCGACATGGCAAGCTCGACGACCGTGCTCGCTTCCTCATGAAGTCGATCGCGGCGCGTGACAGTGTAGAAATTTCCCTGGAAGCGGCCGAGGCCTGGGTGGACCTGGGAGACTGGGAGACCGCCTTGCCGCTTCTGCAAAAGGTCACGTCGGCGCAGGCGGAGAACCCGAAAGGTTTACACCTCCTCGCGAAGACCCTGACGGGCATGGGTGCCAAGCAGAAGGCATGCCAGGTCTGGCTGATCGTGGCACGCCTGCATCAGGCCAGTGGAGATGCTGTTGCACGGGCAGAGGCCTTGAAAGCGGCCGTTGAGGCTGGTGCCAATGATCCGGCGCTGGCCTCGGAGATCGCGAAAGCCGACTTGGCGGCTGAGCGGATGGCAATGAGACTCACGGACCGGGACTGGGCCACGCCTGGAAATGATGCGGCGGGCGATCTCGCCGTTCAAGCCGAGGTGTTTCGTGCCTATGGGTTTGCCGACAAGGCGCTCGAGGCGTTGCGCACCGACAAAAGCTTGGCGACGAATCTCGCGGTTCAGGCCGTCTTGGTGGAGACCCTCGTCACCAGCGGAGACACGGAAGCAGCCCTGGCCGCTCTGGAGGCGATCACCGGATCCAGCGATGATGTCCGGCAGGACTGCCGGATTCGAGGCTTGGTGCTCACAGGGCGCCTGGGAGACTACGACCCGTCCGAAGAGGACATCGATGTCGATGCAGACGAACTGATCGAAGACGACGAGCTCCTCGATGACGAGCTGTTGGACGATGAACTGCTCGATGATGAAGACGAGGCTGCGGACGACGAGTCGACTTCCGATAGCGACCACCTCGACGACGACCTCGACGACGACCTCGACGACGACCTCGAC
>CAJWOS010000394.1 GCA_913044235.1 uncultured Pseudomonadota bacterium | reverse complement strand
CCGTGACCCAGTCGCTCAATGCAGACTCCGCGGTCTACATGTCCAACCTGCCGACAACCGGCACGGAGATCTCGGTCGACCTGACGGTGAACACCAGCAGCGACGATGACTTCATCGGGTTCGTTCTTGGCTATGAGGCGGGAGAGAACACGAGCAGCAGCGGGGATTGGCTGCCCTCGTCGGCGCGCCGCTCGTCGGCCGCGTCATGGTCCGCAACGTCGCCTTCCAGGCGACGTTCCAGCTCGGCGTGCTCTGCGCGTTATTGACCCCGGAGGCCTGCGCCTTCTTCGAGGCGGGGGTCCCCGGCGAGACGCTCCACCTCACGCTGATCTTCAACGCGTTCGTCTTCTGCCAGGTCTTCAACGAGTTCAACGCGCGGTCGCTCTTCAACGACGTCAACGTCGTCGCGGGCCTGCACAGCAACCCCGTCTTCGTCGGCGTCATCGTGTTCACGGTCCTGCTGCAGGTCGCCATCGTCCAGTACGGCGGCGACTTTGCGAAGACGCGGCCTCTCAACGAGTTTCAGTGGGCCGCGACGGTCGCCATCGGCTTCGCGTCCATGCCCGTCGGCCTCGTCATGCGCTCCTTCCCGCCCTTCAAGGAGGCCGAGGACAGCTTCGCCAAGGCCCTCAAGCGCGGCGGGAAGGCGGGCGGCGACGACGACGCGCTCGACGTCGACGGCGACGACGCCATGGCCTGGGTCGCGGCGGCGTTCCAGGCCTTCTTCGTCCTCGCCGTGCCCGTCGCGGCCTTCGTCGCCCACCGCGCGGACCTCGTCGGCGACGCCTTCTCGTTCTTCTCCTCCTAGAGCGCCCCGCCCTCCCCCGCGACCCCGAAATCCCCTCGAACCGCCTTACCACTTCCCGACGACGCCCCGGAGGAGCGCGCCGATCCACGCGGCGGGATTCGGCAGCAGCATGGGCGTCGCCGCGAGGTAGGCGGCGTAGGCGGGGTCGCCGCCGTACTTGGCCCGGGCCAGCGCGACCGTCGGCGTGAGCGCGCCCGAGCCCTGGGCGTAGAAGAGCGCGCCGAGCGACAGGGGCGACAGCGCGCCCAGCGCGAGCTTCACCGGCGCCAGGCCCGGCGCGTTGTAGAGGAAGACGCCGCTCCAGAGGCAGAGGTTGCCGAACCAGTTCGGGTGCTGGGAGACGCCCCAGACGCCGACGTCGCAGAGCGCGCCGGGGTTGGACCGCTTGAAGAGGAACTTCTGCGCGTCCGCGAGCACCTCCGTCGCGAGGCCCAGCGCGAAGGCCGCCACGCCCGCGCGCCGCGCGAACGCCAGCTGGGCCGCCGCGCTTGGCAGCGGCGCGATGGGGTCGACGTCGCGGACGAGCGCGGCGACGGCCAGCGCGACGACGGCGGCCGCGACGGCGACACCGATGACCGTGGTGATGGCGGCGATCTTCATCCCGCGACCGGACTTGGCGGCAGGTGGGGCAGACGGGCTGGACATGGGAGTCTCCTTTGGCGCAGGACCTATTCTGTCGCGAGACCGAAGACCTTTTTGCATTTGACGCTGTGGTCTGGCGAGGGGCCTGCGCTCGGGCGATTCGACGGGTTGCGTGCAGACGGGAGTACCGCTGGCATGCACTTGGAAGCCGGATGCCGCAGAGGAGCGGGTGACACAGGGGTGCCTGCTCGGCTCCGTGGCGCGCAGCTTCGACTGTGCGTGCGGACCGGCCGTGCGTGAGCTTCGATCGGAGGCGGTCTTCGAGACGGTTGAGGTCGAGGTTGAGGCCCGTCAGTTGGAGGTCTTGCTCAACCCAAACGAACAAGGGTCGGCCCGTGACCGCGGTGCAGATCCCATCCGAGGATGAAGGCCCCTGAATGAGGGGAATTTCATCTGAACGGCGGCTGGTGTGCACCAGCTCGAAGCGGCGCTCGATGCGAAGTCGACACTCTCACCAGGCGGCACTCCATCAGGGGCCGTGTTGGAGCCTTACAGCTCCTCGGTCCGGAGCAGATCCCCGCGTCCGACCTTGTCGAGTCCATATGCGGCATCTTTCTCTCGCTGTAGGCGTTCCTGCTTGGCGTTGTACCGCGCTGCCCCGGCCTTGCCGCCCGAATACGCACCGACGGCCGCTTTTCCGATCCCCTCAACGCCATCCGGGCCCATGTCGTCGAGCTCCTTGTGGTACTCGTCGTTCATGGCGTCAAAGAAGTTGTCGTCTGCACCGCGTCCGTCTCCGGCGAGGGCATCGCCCGCTGGCTTCGTGGATTTCCCCAAGGCTTGTTCGAACTGATCTTCCACAGCGTTGCCGCCCATCTTCTTCACCTTGACCAGTGCTTGTTGCGCGGGGGTGAGCACGGGCTTGAAGTTCTTGGCTGCCTCGCGTCGTTTGATGGCTTCATACGGTGCAGCCATGGCGCCGCCCGCGCGCGCTGGTGGGGCTGTGGGCGTGTCTTTCTCGGTCTGTTTGGTTTTGCCACCCAACATGGCGGAAGTGAGCTTCTGTCCGGCTTTCTTGGCGAGCATTTCGGCGCCACGCTCGGCGGCGTAGCCAGCAACGGGCCCGCCCGCGACGGTGGCTGCTGCACCGGCGGTCCCGCCAACGGCCGTGGCAGCACCGGTCCCGACTCCCTTCATAAGGGCTTTCCTGGCAATCTCAGCGGAACCGAGCTGGTCTTCTGGTGCCTTTCGCCGGTTTTCACTGATGTCTCGGCCGGCGCTCTCGGCACCGCTTGCCGCGCCTGCAGCCAATGAGGCACCGGCAATGCCGCCAGCAATCGCGGTGACCGCCGCCGTGCCAGGCCCGCCTGCAGCCCCGACGGCAGCCCCCACAGCCGTTCCGGCCAAGCCCCCAGCGAATTTTGCACCGCTCCGTGCCGCAGAGATGGCCGCTCCCTGGCCGGCGCCGGTGGCAACCTCTGCAGCTTTCGCCTTGGGGATGCCGGTACCGGGGATGGTGGCGGTGTAGTTTGCGAGTCCCTCGCTCGCCGCCTGTCGACGCTCCTGCGGTGTCGGACCGGCAGCAGCGTTCAGCTTGCGCAGGTATGCGTCGATCTCAGCAAACTGGCTTGGAGAGTCGGATGCCGGTCCAACGCCGTCGAGTGCAGACTCTTGCCGAGCTCCGGCGGTCCCGTTCTCGGCGGCGAGGAATGCGTCGATATCGGCCATGGTTGGCTGTGCTTGGGTGGGCGTCTCGCTGGCGCCTGCACCCACTGGACCCGCAGTCTGCATACCCAATGCCGCGACCAACTTGTTTGGACGGTACGCAGCACCTCCAGACGATCCGGACGCCTCCTCGCGAGCCAGACCGCTTGAGGCGGGATTGGCCACCATCTGTACTGCTTCCGCTGGTGGTGGGGCGTCGGGTTGGGTTGTGCGCAGTCCAAGGTCGCCCAGCGTGTGTGGGCGGGTGCTTTGTTGGTTGTGAGCGGCAGGAGTCGTCCCGCGTTGCTCCGCAGTCGCGCTGCCATGGTTGCGGTCGGAGGTGTGTCGATGGACTGTCGTTCTTGCCATATGGATGTTCCATGAGCGAGAAGGAGAACAAGGCTGGATTGTGCAAGTAGTACAGCAGGCCGTTGAGGGATCATAGCCGGATCCATCACTGCGCTCTCGCACACCGACTCAGAAAAGCTGCGGTCTGCTGTTGTGAGCCGTTCGAGAGCCAACATGGAGATGCCGCACTGGGCGGAAGCGCGGAGCGGCACTTCGTCGGATTGACGAGTCTGGAGGCATGGTCCATATTCTGGCGGTTAGACGCCCCCACGCCTTGCAGCCGCCGCCGCGGGCAGACCCGATAGCGGATACAGCATGACGTTGAGCGACATAGCCCGTCTCTCTGCGGCTCTCGCGCGAGAGCCCGGTCGAGCCGATCTTGCGGTGCAGCTCGCAGAGGCCCACGCGCGGCAAGGACAGTGGATGCGCGGTCTTGCGCTTGTGCGTCAGGCGGCCGTGTTGCATCCGACCGACCGTGATGTGGCCCGGTGTCGCGTGGCGCTCCTCGTCGAGGCAGAGCAGTGGGCGCAGGCGGTGCGAGAGGCCGTGCCACTCCTGCGCATGATGCCAAATCATGCGGGCCTCTGGGAGCAGGTTGCCCAAGCATTCACGCGTCTGGGCGAAGGCAAGCTGGCAGTCGAAGCATGGCAGTCTGCGCTCGCGAACAAACCGCAGAACCGCCCTGGTTGGAGCGCTTTGGGTATGCTTCAGATGGGGCGTTCTGATTTTGCTGGAGCGGTGATCTCCCTTCATCGGGCGCTCGAGCAGGGTGAGCCTCGAGCCGATATTCTCGCCAATTTGGGCGTGGCTTTGCTGCATGCTGGAAAGCGCACGGCCGCCGAGCGGTGTCTGACTCGCAGCCTGGTCCTCGACCCAGACCTGATTCCTGCGCGGGTCTCGCTCGCCCAGCTTTGGATGTCCACCGGCAACGAACAGGGTGCAGAAGAATCATTTCAGCGCGCGATTGCTGCCGCTCCGCAGCGCGTAAAAACACGACTGGTCTACGCGAAATTTCTGACTTCGGTGGGCCGAACAGACGAAGCGGAAGTGCAGCTGAATTACGTTTTGAGCCGCGACCCCACGAGTCGATTGGCCCAGCTCGGGCTCGCTCGCCTGCTGGAGCGTCGGGGGGCACACGAAGCGGCGGTGCAGGCGCTCACCCCATACATCCGACCCGACATGCGCGAGACGAATGTGCTCGCAGCCTGGGCCCGCTCCTGTGGGCGTACGGGACGTGCTGCGGTGGCTCTGCCGGTGCTCCAAGCCCGGTGTGAGCGGCCGCTCGGTCTTACGGAGGCCCAGACGCTCCACCACACCATCGGCACCTTGCATGGTGCGCTCGAAGACTGGGAGGCCAGCTTCGCGGCGCACCAGATCGCAAACCGCCATCGCGCGAGCCACGTGGGCATGGGCTCCGTGATTGCCGAGATCGCACGGGCCTCCGAGCTGCTTGCCGAGCCGGTTCAGACCTCGAGTCGTCTCGGTGAGGGAATGATCTTCATCGTCGGTATGCTCCGTTCTGGCACCACCTTGGTAGAGCAGATCCTGTCTCGCCATCCGGCGATTCATGCGGGGGGCGAGCTGCCCTCCCTCGGGCGTACTCTGCGGCGCTCGGATGAACCACGCGTTGGGAGTCAGTGGGCGGAGCGTGTTGCGACCGCCTCGCCAGCCGAGCTGGCGCGAATCGGACGCGCCTATCTGGCCGATGCGGTCCGCACGGCGTCGGTCGCGGATGGAGGGGTGGGACGCACCGCAAGGCTCACCGACAAGCAACCCACCAATTACCTGTACCTGGGTGCGATTGCGCGAATCCTACCGGGAGCGCGGATTGTACACTGCAGTCGCGACCCGCTCGACACGTCCATTTCGTGCTTTTTCCAGAACTTTGGGCCTGGTCACGTCTGGTCGACGGAACTGTCTTGGATCGCGGAGCTGTACCGGGCGTATCGGTCTCAGATGGCGTGGTGGACTGAGCACGTGGGCATCGAGGTGGTGGATGTTTCCTACGAGAGCATCGTCGACGACCTCGAAGGCACAGTGCGGCAGCTGCTCGAAGCGCTTGAGCTTCCTTTTCATGCTGACTGTCTCACGTTCTACAAGAGCCAGCGCGATGCGCGCACAGCCTCGGTTGATCAAGTGCGCCGGCCAATCTACCGCTCAAGTGTGCGCCGCTCGGAACGGTATCGCCCCTGGCTGGGCACGCTGATTGAAGGTCTCGGTGACCTGGACGACCTGCCGCTGGCTCCGAGACTGGTATCCGGCTGATTGAAGCGTCGACGCCGACGCTCTCACTTCGATGGGGTTCAGGTCGCTGTGGAACATGCCAAAGTGGTGTCCAGATAGCGTTTGTCCTCTTCATCAGACTCGCGCCTGCGCGTGCGAGGGTGGGGCAGGCGATGGCTCACCCAATTGAGTGTTCAGCCAGCTCTGCGATGGTTCCCCAGATGTAGCGGTCGGGTCGGATCACCAGTCCGCCGGTAGACTCTAGCAGCTCGACCAGGGTCTGGTCCTGGTTCCACACCCATGCAGCCCGCGGCTCCCGGACACGCAGCTCGGGAGCACGACCCACACGAACCATCGTGGGGGTCAGCCACGCGAGGATCTGCTCTTGTGCTGCATTGAGTGGGGGTGCATCATCAAGCTGCACGAGCGAAAATCCAGTTCCGAGGAGGTCGTCGAGCGACCACAGGTGCCCGTTCATCGGACTCACGCGAGCCTGTGGCAACATGGAGCCACCGTGATGTGGACGACTCAGTGCGCTCGATGGCAGGGGCGGTGGCTCGGCGAGCAGTGCCTCCGTTGCCCCAGGGGCTTGTGCCTCCACAGCTTGCAGGCGTACATCTCGGAACCGCGACTCGGCCTTCCGCTCCAGCTCGTAGCTGTCGAGCAGGAGCTGCATCGGTATCAGGCCGGGGATACCGAAGGAGAGGCGCCAGCAGATGCTGATGGCATCCCGCATCGCGGCGTTCAGGTCCTGACCTGCACACAGTGAGGCCGCTCGGCGAGCCGATGCCAATCGAACCACGCGGCCGTGCCGCTGCCCGACAGTCCAGCGCATGGGGCGAGAAGCGTCCACCGAACGATGCTGGACGATGCGTCCGTCGGAGAACGTGACCGGCCTGTAGGCGGGCAGGGGGACTCCAGAGATGGCCTCCATTCGAGTGGAAGCAGCCAGTTCACCGTGCAGAGGGTCACACGCCAGCACCCAAAAAGCCCGGTACCGATAGACCTCCCGACCGGAAGGATCGGTGGCTTCTAGCCATATGAAATCTGCTTCTTCGATGGTGCGCTGCACGCGATGTCCCGTGCGCACTTCCACATTGGGCATCGTGGCGAGCCGAGACAAGAGCGCTGCGTTGAGCGAGGCCCGTGTGACTGCTGTAAAGGCTCGATGGCCGGTGGTTCCAGCTTCTTCGGACACGGTGACGCGGTATCGATCAGCATCGTGTCCGCCGTCGATGTCCACCATCCGAATGGTCTGAAAGTCGGGCAGCAGAAGCGGAGGGGGCTCGTGATGGTGGTGGTGGTGGTGGTGGTGGTGGTGGTGG
>CAJWOS010000393.1 GCA_913044235.1 uncultured Pseudomonadota bacterium | reverse complement strand
CGACTCCCCGAAGGACGGGCCCGACGCTACCACACTGACCTTTGCCGTTTGACGAGATGGCCCACTGTTGGGAGGGCGTCATTGGGGCGGAACCAAGTGGCATGGTGGAGCGCTGCACGCCCTGTCAGGGCTATTCCGCATGGACCGACGCTCGGAAATCGGAGCGGGCATAATCACTTTAGGGACATAAAATGTCCTATACGGGGGCGCGGGTACGATAGTCTTTCAGTGCCGGAAACGGAGGCACCATGGGTACGCGTAAGTTGAACATCCCAGCGTTTCGAGATGAGATTGATCCCGCAGATTACTCCGCATCTCAGGCCGTACACACTGCTGAAAAATTCACCTCAGTCGTGGTCGTGCGGTGGGGGCGGGTCGGCGGGTTTACATTCCGCACCGGCGACCGTCTGGTGCTGTCAGATCAAGAGGCAGATCAAGGGCTGCTTCTGCTGCGGCCGCGGGGATATGGCTGGCCCATGCTTGGGCGGCGTGATGGTGCGTGGCTGATGGCGGAGCCGGGTGGAGTTCGTGCGGCTGCTCGGCGTTGGCGCATCACAGCGCGCGTCGTTGGTGTGGAGCGTTCACTTGGGCGGTCCGTCATGGACCAAGGGGATTGGTTTGTGGCGGTTGAGGCACGAGGTGGGACATCGCGTGAAAGACTCCAGCAGGCTGGCTTGAGCGGTGGTCCGCTCTCACATCGTGACGTGGATGCGCTCTGCCATCGTGCCGGTCGATTTGTCGACGAAGGCAAGGGACTCGTGGCTATTGGTGTGGCACTGTCGGCTGAGGACGCATTGAGGATGGTGCGGGACTGTCCGGCCGGTCGCCTGCGAATGCCTCCTGACGTGCCCTCGAAAACGCTCGAAGCGTCGACCGAGCTTGCGGATGTGCTGGAGGGGCCATGGGCTCTTCCGCCTGTCACTCCGGTGAGGCGGAACGAAGGTGTGGGCACCGACCGGGAAGAAACACGCTACGACGCCCCAGCGGCGGTCGAAGGTTGCGAGAGCACAGCGACCGCCCAGCTTCCGTTGTTCCATCGCTCACGGAGAAACCGTGCCAGCTGACCCTGTGCCCCGCCTCATCGGTGTCCTGCACCTGCTTCCGCTGCCTGGAGCACCGACCCCGAGTCCCGGGCTTCTGGAGGTGGAAGAGCGTGCTGTTGCAGATGCACAGGTGCTCTGGAGCGGCGGATTCCGCGCGGCGATTCTTGAAAATCTCGGGGATGCCCCGTTTTCCCGTGGGTCTGTTGGGCCCGAGGTGGTCGCTGCAATGACCCGCATCGCTGGTGCGGTGCGCCGCGCGTGTCCGGAGCTGAGGCTGGGCATCAACGTGCTGCGGAACGATGCCACTTCGGCGCTGGCGGTTGCCAGCACCGTGGGCGCTGCATTTGTTCGCGTAAACGTGCTCTCTGGAGCCAGCTGGACCGACCAGGGACTGATCCAGAGCGCGGCGCGGGACTTGCTGCTGTTGCGGCGACGTTTAGAAGCCGATGGGGGCCCGTTCATTCAGATTTTCGCCGATATCTGTGTGAAGCATGGTGTCTCCGCCGGGGCCGTAGACCCGATCCGGGAAGCCCGGGACGTTGCAGGACGTGGGGGTGCGGACTGTGTGATCGTTTCGGGATCGGGGACTGGAGAGGCCACGGACCTGTCTGGTCTGTCGGATTTGAGGGCGGCAGCCGGCGTGCCGGTCCTCGTGGGAAGCGGCGTCACAATGGCGTCAGCACAGCAGACTGCCGCCCTCGCGGATGGAGCCATCGTCGGCACGGCGCTCCATATGGATGGCGAGCTCAGCCTGCCGCTGTGCGGAGACCGGGTGCGCGCAATGGTTCGCGCGTTCGAACCCGCTGATTCTCCGACCCGCTGAAAGCGCGTTCGTTCCTGCCGCACAACGGCGCGTCATCGAAGAGGGCCGAACACTGCCTGGTCCGATGGCCGCGGGCGCTCTGTCTGTGCGTCGCACCGCCGTTCAAGGCTCGGTGACTCACGCCGGGGAGAGGGATGGCGTCCGACGAACCAAGGACCCCCATGGGACAGGGAGTGGACAGGTTTGGTTCGTCGGAGCGCCACCGTGGGGACGTGTCAGACCGGGGTCCGTAGAGGACCTTTCTGAAGGCGTGGTGGGCGGGCACTGGCGGGATGGCTCCGACACGAGTGTGCGGAGCAAGGTGGGGTGGGCACATGGCTCACGGGTCAGTGAACGGCGTGGAACATCGCGAACTGAATACGCATGTGAAACCCCGGCGGAAAGAATGTCCAGAATGTCGACATAGCCGACATTATTAGGCAGGAAGGCTTCGTTGCCGGCGCTGTTCACGTTGCGCCATTTGGTTGTACTGGGTCGATCTTCGGCGGTCAACCCCAGGAGACGGAAAGCCAGATTTTGATTGAGACGTAATGTTGAGAATTGTATTCATTAGCGGGTTCTTGGGCATTGGAGAGATTGCATTGGTTGTGATCGATCGCCGTGGAACGTTTGGGCGGGGACCCACTGCCTCGGAAGGGGGGGGGCGTTTGCCAGAGCCTGGAGATCGCCCTCCCAAACTTGCGCCCCGTCCGGAGGCCGTGGCGGCCTTGACGCCATGCGCGAGTTGCTGGCCCACAAAATAAAAACACCCCCGCTACGGAGGGTGTTCGCACTGGAAGGGACTCGTCTCAGGGTTCCGAGGACGACAGCGGGGTGCCTCCCACAAAAGTACTGAACCGCTCGTTGGCGCTCTGGTCGACTCGGGTCATGCCGCTCCGAGAAACGCGCACGTAGTAATCCTCAACGCGCCCTTCTTTCCGAGCCACCTTGTTCACGAACGAGAGCACGATGTGCCCGGTGCTGTCGAAGTCGGTGACAGGGTTGATCACGAATCCGGTCGGGTCGATGACAATCCGATCGGTGTTTCCAGTGCCCGGACCGCTCAGCCCTGCGCCCCAGGTCGCCATGCCGACGTGCCGCGCGTAATATTGGTTGGTGTCGTCACCGATGTCGACAAGTCCCTGAGATACGTCGTCGTCTGAGCTGTCCGCGAGGCTGTCGGGGGGGAGGTAGTCCCACGTGGTACTGCCGGCGCTGCGGTTGCCGATTCCAACCCAGTATGCGCCGGCGTTGCTGGAGAGGTCATCGAGCGCGGAGTCGTAGTCGAGGAGCCAGATCGCGCACTCGCGGTTGGTCTGGATTGCGAGGGCTCGACACTGGTTGACGAGTGAAGAAAAGGTCACGGCTGCGCGGCGCGTGCGGAACCGAGGCACCATATCTTGCGACTGAACGATTCCGATTGCGGTCAAAATCATGACGATGGCCACCACCACGACAAGCTCGAGAATCGTGAAGCCAGCGTTTCGCCGAACAGATCGTCGCGTCCTGCGGAAGGCGCTTCCCGGCGGTAGCGCTGCGGGGCAGTTTGCCGCAGGGCTTCCCTTGCGAGCAGACAACGGGGACTTGGCCATGGTGTACAATCCGGGGGTGCGTGCGGAAAAAATCACCCGAGAATAGGATACTCCGGCCGATGGGTACCGCACAAGGCGGAAGGTTCGGCTATCTCGTCGTTGACGCCTGCGCGGATCAGCGATATGCGCGGGCGTCGCTCGGCGTGAGCCGAGGGCCGTTCGTGTTCCCGACCTGTGACCTCCACGTCCTGCGTCACGGAGCACGACTCCAAAACCACGCTGAATGGCGCGGTGATGGTTGGCCCATCTTCGCGGTGCGCTTTCGGAACGGTCCCCTCCTGCTCGGCACCGGCGCCAGTTTTGGCGTCCTTGACCGGGCTCGTAGATGGCCACAAAGCTTCGCCGGACCCTCTTCATTTTCATCACCGATACACATTCGGGCTCGTGTTTCCCACGGGCCTCGTTTGGAAACCATCCGTCAGGAAACAAACTCGATGGCTCGCTACACCGGACCTCGCCTGAAGCGCTGTCGCGCTCTCGGCACCGTACTCCCGGGGCTGACCACCAAGGCCACGCTTGATCGCCCTTACCCCCCCGGAATGCATGGCATGCGCCGTCGTCGGAAGGACTCCGACTACAAGATGCGGCTCATGGAGAAGCAGAAGCTTCGCTTCCACTTCGGCGTCATGGAAAAGCAGTTTCAGCGCTACGTGAGCACTGCATCTCGTATGCGTGGCCCCACGGGTGAGCTGCTCATTCAGTTGTTGGAGTCTCGCCTCGACAACATTGTCTGGCGCCTCGGCCTCGCTCCCACCATCCCAGCTGCTCGTCAGGTTGTCGTCCATGGCCACATCACGGTCAACGGTCGTCGGGTGGACCGCCCAAGCTTCCGCGTGACTGCTGGCATGGAGATCTCCGTGCGGGAAAAGAGCCGGCAGAAGGCCTTTATTATGGAAGCACTCGAAGCGAGCACTGCGCGTATTCGTCCGGCATATCTTGAGTTTGACCCGTCGAAGGCCGCAGGTAAGATGGTCGCGCCTCCCACTCGCGCCGACCTTCCTTTCGAAGTCAACACCCAGGCCGTGGTCGAGTTCTACAGCCAGAAGCTGTAGGCCCCGCCCGTCGTCGTCGACACATCCCCCGCACGACCATCTGGTTGGCGGGGGATTTTGTATTGTTGTGCACGCCTCGATTCTCGTTTCGGGTGGGGTCCTGTACGGCTCCGGACAGTGTTCTCCGTGCATGTGGCCAACGCAGCTGCGGTGGCGAGCGTTTGCTTGGCGCGGCCGTCGAGTGGCGCAAGCGTCGAGAACCAAAACGACCCCACACCGGGTGGTGCGGGGTCGTTTTTGTGGCTCTGCGCCGACCGTTGGGGAAGCCGCTACGGTCGGAGGCGCGACCTCACTTCACTTCACGATGAATCGTGTGCCTACGAAGGAACTTGTTGTACTTCTTCAGCTCGATGCGTCCGGGAGTGTTCTTCTTGTTCTTCATCGTGGTGTACCGGCTCACGCCGGGCACATCTTCGATGTTGCGACTTTCAGTGCACTCGAGGTGGATGACCTGGCGAGCGACGTTTTTCTTTTTGGCCATGGAATGCCTCGTGGAGTCTGATTTGGGGCCCAGTGGACGGACGCGACGAGGGCGTGTGGTCCCGAGCGGAGAATCGTAGAAGGGGAAGGGCGGAGAGCAGTGGCAGGCCGAGTGGCCTTCGAGAGCTGGCGTCCCAGGTTGTTTGGCACCGGGCGGCGCGCAAACAAATGGTGCCTGCCGGCCGGACGCAGAGCGCTATCCACCATTTCACGGAGCGCGGCTAACCGTTGCGTTGAGGGCATGTCAACGCATGAGCCATGAAAAATGGCCGCGTTGGCGGTTTCCCTCGGTCACTTCATTGGATATGGTCGACGGAACCGGACCTGACATGCTCCCCGCTGTACTTCGCTGTTTCCTCTTGGTCCTTCCTGTCTGGCTGCTCGCTTGCGGTGGCCGGGGGAAGGTGCGTCCGCCCCCACCGCCGCCCGATGCCGTTGCGGTAAAGTCGATTCATTTCGCTGGCAACGGCGCCGTCGGGTCGGGGCGGAGTGACTTCAACCTGCGCAGTGCGATGGACCAGGGCGCCAATCCACGCTTCTGGTGGATCAAGCCGCGCCAGCGACGGGTATTTCTGGACAAGGAAACCCTCGAGCTCGACGCATGGCGTTTGGAGACCTGGTACGCCCATCAAGGGTACTTCGACGCAACCTTTCGCGGCTGGGATGTGAGCCGCGTCAGTGATGGACAGCGAACCGTGATGTTCTGGCGTCCGCCCAATCCTGCCGCGGTCCGCGTTCGCGGGCAGGTCGAGGAACGCAGTCCCAGCCTTGTGCGCAGTGTGAAGTACAAGGGCATGAAAAAGATTGGCGGCCCACTCTTGAGCAGTATCGAGCGTGCCGCGCCACTGCAGGAAGGGGCGATCTTCAACCTCGACGCCATGAAATCGTCGGCAGCCATGGCGGTGGACCAGCTCCAGGAGCGGTCGTTCGCCCACGCCACCGTGGAGACCGACGTAAACGTCTATCCTGGGGAGAAATCGGTCGATGTGGTGTTCCAGGGCACGCTCGGGCCATCGTGCACCTTCGGCGATGTCACGATTGAGTATGTGGGCAGCGCCGCAAACAACCAGGAGCTCCTTGCAGAGGATCTGATTCGCGGAGAGGTCACCATTGAGCCGGGGCGGCCATACCGGGTCAGCGAGCTCTCGAAGACCCAGCGTCGGCTCTTTGGGTTGGGGGTCTTCAGCATCGTCAACGTGGTCCCGGACCTCTCGGACCCCGAAGCGGATGTGGTGCCGGTACACATCTCGATTGCGCCGTCGAAGTACCAGCAACTCAAGACCGGTGCCGGCCTGCTTTTTGAAGGGGGCAAGCAGGATGTGCACGTCTCGGCCGACTACGGGCACGTCAACCTGTTCAACAAGCTGGTTCGACTGAACTTCGACAACCGCTTGGGCTACGCCACGCTGTTCCAGTTCGATGAGCTTGCCGAGGGCGAGCTCGAAAATGCCACCAAGACATCTGGCGTTACCGTGGACAGCAGCATCAACATCCTGGTGCCCCGGGTGCCCAAGAGGGGCTGGGACCTCAACAACAAAGTGCAGTTCGAACAAGGCGTGGAGCAGGGGTATCGCTTCCGCTCTCCCACGTGGGCGCCCTCGCTTCGCGGACAGCTGAACCAGTACTTCGCCATCGAGTTTGGCTACAACCTGTCCTACTTCCAGTACTTGGAACTGGAGATCGACCGGGCCGACTTCGACAATCCTCTTGCAAGCCTCGACTTCCGCGAAAAGTACCTGCTGGCATTCCTTCGACAGCAGCTCACCTACGACTCGCGCAACGACTTCTTCGCACCCACGCGTGGCCAATACGGTCTGTACACCCTCGCGCAGTCGGGCTCGTATCTGGGAAGTGACTTCAACTTCCTCAAAGCAACCGGCGACCACCGGGTGTACCGGTCGCTCAACAAGTACCTGCCCGACAGCTTGCGGGGGGCGCTCGCCTTTCGCATCGGCGGCGGTATCGTGGAGACATACGGCAACGACGAGCTTCGGGCCAGTGTGCCGGACCAGGAGCGCTTGT
>CAJWOS010000392.1 GCA_913044235.1 uncultured Pseudomonadota bacterium | reverse complement strand
CCACCACCTACCCGGGCGCCGATGAGTACTGCAACGGCGTTGACGACGACTGCGATGGCACCATCGATGAAGACGACGCAGTCGACGTCTCCACCTGGTACGCCGACAGCGATGGCGACAGCTATGGCGATGCCGCAGTGACCGACATCGACTGCAGCCAGCCCACCGGGTACGTGGCCGACAGCACCGACTGCGACGATGCCGAGTCCACCACCTATCCCGGCGCAGACGAGCTCTGCGACGGCGTCGACAACGACTGCGACGGCGACATCGACGAAGACTCCGCGGTCGACGCCAGCACCTGGTACCAAGACAGCGATGGAGACGGCTACGGAGAGGCCACCATCACCGATGTGGAGTGTTCCCAGCCGACCGGCTTTGTGGCGGATGACACCGACTGCGACGACAACGAGGTCACGACCTACCCGGGTGCCGACGAGTACTGCGACGGTGTAGACAACGACTGCGACACCATCATCGACGAAGACGATGCGGTCGACGCCACCACCTGGTACTTCGACCAGGATGGAGACGGCTACGGCGACGCCTCACTCTCCGATGTGGAGTGCTACCAGCCCTCGGGCATGGTGGAAGACAACACCGACTGCAACGACTACGACGACACGATCTACCCGGGCGCTGAAGAGGTCGCCTACGATGAAATCGACCAGGACTGCGACGGCGAGGATCTCTGCGATGTGGACCTCGACACCTACAACGCGGTCGAGTGCGGTGGCAGTGACTGTGATGATGAAGACGAAGACGTCAACGTCGATGCGGAAGAGACCTGGTACGATGGCGTAGACCAGGACTGCGACGGCCTGTCGGACTACGACTCAGACTACGACGGCTACGACAGCGAGTCGTATGATGGCGACGACTGTGACGACGCCGATCCGGAGACCTACCCGGGTGCCCCCGACGAGTACTACGACGGCATCATCAACGACTGTGACGCAGCCGACGAGTACGACGCCGATGGCGACGGCGAGGATGCGATTGAGTACGGCGGGGAAGACTGCGACGACGCCAACTCCGAGATCAACCCCGATATGCCCGAGACCTGGTACGACGGCGTGGACCAAGACTGTGACGGTGTTGACGACGACCAAGACAGCGACGGCTATGGCGTTGACGACGACTGTGACGACCTCGACGCCGAGAGCTACCCCGGTGCAGAGGGCTTCGACGACGACTGCAACACAGTTGAGGAAAACGTCGACGGTCTCTCGGGTGACTCCGGCTTGGGCGGCATCGGCCTCGACGGCGCCACTGGTGGTGGTGGTGCCAGCTGTGGTGGTACCAAAACGGCTGCGACCTTCGCGTTCTTCGGGCTCCTCGGTCTCGGACTGGGCCGCCGTCGCCGGCGCGACTGAGCCGAGACGCGCGAGTGGTGCGCGGGTCGAGACCGAGCGGTCAGCGGGCTGCTCGTGCTCGGCCCACTGCACGGTTCGCCCCCAGCGCCCATCGTTGGGCAGGCGGCGTCGCGACGCTATTCCCCCGCAATCGCCCGCCAGAACATGGCGCGAATCTCGTGGTGCCCCCGTGCGTTGGGGTGGATGCAGTCGTTTGCCAGCCAGAGGGAAGGGTCGTCGGCGTCGTAGTACGGATTGGCTGGATCGCTGTAGTGAAAGCCGTGCCCGAGAAAGGTGCCGCGCATGTCCAGTGCGCTGAAGCCTCCAGCCTCGGCCAGCCCGCGAAGTTGCGTGTTCGCATCATGCAGACTGGGCAGCAGAGACGAGAGGTTGAGCCCATAAAAGCAGCTTCCAACCTGACCCACACCATCGGTGGGCTCGTACACATTGGCCATCAGTATGGTGGCGCCATCCGGGAAGCGTAGGTCGTCGAGAAAGTACATGGCGATCTTCGCCCAGTTGTGGACCGTCTTCTCGATTCTCTCCTCGACACCCGCTGGGTCGAGCAGCACGCTCTGCAGATCGTTGCCACCCACGGTGATGATCACGAGCACTTCTCCTTCGAAGGGCAGCGCGACCTGCGCTTCGAAGCGATCCAGCTGATCACCGAGTACCGTGCCCGTCCATGAGCCGCTCTTGCTCACGTCGACCACCTCGATGCCGGGGTAGCGGCTCATGAGGTCGATGCCATCCCAGTCTGGCCATGCAGAGGTGTTCTGGACCAGGAGGCTGGCATAGTCTTCATCGTCGTTCCGAACCCCAGATCCAGCCGTGATGCTGTCTCCGAGGAAGATCACCGTGCCGGGGGAATCGGGAAGCGTGTGTGCATAGGAGCCCACGCGATCTGGGCCGGCCGTTTCATCGATGGCGGGCTGAAAGGCATTGGTGTCTGTGCCGCGCCTGGTGCCATCGGGAGTGCCACCACACGCGGACAGGAGCGCGATCAAAGGGAGCGTGGAACGCATCCGGCCTCCAGTGTGCAGTATGGTAGCCGACGGTCGCCGCGCAGTGCCAGAGACGGGCCTTGACGGCCCGAGGCCTCGAAGCATGGGGCCCGCGGGACCATCCAGAGTCGCAAGGTCTGCTGTCAGAAGAGGTCGTGGACCGCGACCGTTGAGACCGTGAGCTGGGGTGCACCCAGGCCCTCGACCTGGGCGGTCACCACCAGCGCACCTGGGTTCTCACTCGCTCGCACAAGAGCCGTGGCGATGCCCGCCTCGGCCGCCACCGTGGCTGGACTTGCGAGCGTGCCCCCCTCCACCATGAACTGCACCGATGCGTTGCTTGTGGGCACGACTGTGCCGTATTCGTCGAGCACTTCGGCATACACGAAGGTCATGTCGGAGCCATCTGCGCGAAGCTCCGCAAAGGGGGCCCGAAGCCGCAGAGAGGCGGGGGCCTCGGGAGAGCGGACCTCGTGGCTCGCGACGATGGAGCCTCCGACTCGGCAGTCTGCCCGCAGAGTGCCACGCTCGTTGGGTACCGACACGAAGTAGAAGGGCGGACTCGAGATACCCCCGGTCGGGTAGCCGGCATGCGGCTGCTGCGTCTCGACGAGCGCTTCATCGAGGTAGAGATCGACCTCATCACAATTGCCGAAGACCGTGATGACCGGGTTCGATGTGTGGGTCCAGTGGCTCGCGATGAAGACCGAAGGCTGGGTGGCCGCCAGTCGCTGGGATGCAAAGAACGCGGCGCTGAACTTGGGCAGCCGAAAGGTGTCAAGCACGCCCGATGGGTAGCAGCCCAGGTCGATGCCCGCCCAGAGCCCATCGCCGCTGGCATACGGCACAGCATGGTTCAGGTGGTGCCCTTCCATGTGGAACCAGGACTGATCGGCCATGCTCCAGTCGCCGTCGGCACGATGCACATCGGTGCGGCTGTCGGCACCGCCATACTCCCAGTGGCCGTATTCGCTCACGATGAAGGGCTTGGTGCCGGTATAGGTGCGCGCGCCAGCGGAGGGTGTGGCGATGAAGATGTCGTAGATGTGGTTGTGGATCCACCCAGACACGTAGCAGTCGTTGTGGGGACACTCTTCGTGCCCAATCGCCACAGCGTCCTCCGCATACTGCACATCGAAGCCGGTCTCGTTGAGGGAGAGCTCCCAGGCGATGACCGAGGGCCGGTTGCGGTCCCTCCGAATGAGCTGACGCATGTCGTGCTGGGACTGGGCAACGAACGCGGCATCCCCCACGAACTGGAACCCGGGGATGGGCGCCATGACCAGGATGCCCAGCTCGTCACAGGCATCGAGGAAGGCCGGGTCCTGGGGGTAGGAGGCAGTCCGAACGTAGTCAAAGCCTGCCTCTTTGAGGAGTCTTGCATCGTGGGCCTGCATGGCGTCGGGCGCGGCATAGCCCACATGGGGGTAGTCCTGCATGCGGTTGGCCCCCCGAAACCAGAAGCGCTCGCCGTTGATGGTAAAGCCGTCGTCTTGGGAAAAGTCGATGGAGCGGATGCCCACCCGGGTCTTCACCTCGTCGATGATCTGGTCTCCTTGGTAGACCCGCGAGCGCACGGTGTGGAGGTAGGGATCATCAGGATGCCAGGCGTGGGGTGCCTCGATCCGGAGCGACTGCTCGATGGTGTGTGCAGCACCCGCATCGAGCGCAAGCGACGCGATGTCTTCCACGATCCACTCGCCCTCTGCATCGAGCAGTGCAGACTCGAGGCGGAGCTCGGAAGACCGGTCGGAGGCGTTGATCACGTGGGTGTCGATGCGGAGCGTGGCAAACGCGGCATCGAGCTGACGGGTCCAGACAGACACCCCTCCACCTGCGGGAATCCCGGCGGTCAGGGGGTTGCTGATGTGAATCGGAGGCGTGGCGGTGAACCACACGTCTCGGTACAGCCCGCCCCAGTTGAACCAGGTGCGGTTGCCGGGGGGCACGGATGGGTCGTCGGTGTTGTCGACGTGTACCACCACCACATTGCCGGTGGAACCAGCCTCCACAAGATCGTCGAGCGAAACCACAAACGGGAGGTAGCCTCCCTTGTGGGTTGCCGCTTCGGTGCCGTTGATCCAGACGGTGGCCACAGTGCCCGCGGCCTCGAACTCAAGGGCGAGCTCCTGCCCCTCGTAGTCTGCAGGCAGGTCGAATTCGCGGCGGTACCATGTGCTGCCCTCGTAGGAGAAGGTTGGGTAGCAGGTGCGGGCCGGGTCGGGCTCGCCCTCCGTGAGGGTGGGGTTGTGGGGGAGCGTGGTCGGACGCCATGCGCTCGCGTCGTAGCTTCGCGCCCAGGGTGTGCCGTCGGGAGTGCCCTGAAACACAGACCAGTCGGTGGTGAAGCGCAAGCGAGTGCGGAAGGGAGACGCACCGGGCGAGGGCGCGCTCGTGTCGGTGGACGAGTCGTTGTTCCTGTCGCTGCCACTGTCGGAGGATGCATCGGCGGGTGGGCTTCCAGGCTCGGCATCGAGCGACGAAGGGGCCTTCGGTGACATCGAGCACGCCGCCATACTCAGCGTGAGGAACGGGATCCCTCTCATGGATGCTCCAAGGGGATTGCAGCTGCGAAGGCGATCAGAAGCTCGCGGCAGCATCGACTCCAGCAAAAGGATCTGCGGAGAAGCAACGGCTCGTCGGGAAACCGAATCGGAGGTACAGTATCGCAAGAGCAGGAGCTCCGATGACGAGCCGTCAATGGTTGGCCGTATGGGTGTGGACATGTGGGTGTTCCAGCGAGGTGGCGTGAGCGCATTCACTTTGCTCGAGTCCTTCGCTTCGACTCTGCCCGCAGGAGAACAAGTGGACCTCGTGGTTGGCTACGCCACGGGGCAAGAAGCGGCAGAGCACACGGCCCGCCTCGAGGTATAGTCGAGCGATGGTGAGCCGAACGGTCGGCTCAACGCCGTGTGGGACTCTCACGAGGCCATCCACCTCCCCCATCCGCCCTCGAGCAACGTCTCGTGGCTGTGTCCAGACGGAATGCAGCTTGCGGGCTGCGACGAGCAGACCTGCGTGGGCTATGCCGAGCTGCCCTGCGAGTAGGATGACCGCACTCTGGATGGGTCCGACACCCGTGGCGGATCAGACGCCGTTCATGCGCATGCAACGAGACCGCCTGCCCGCAACGCTTTCGATGCGTCGCAAACACCGAAACTGGAATGACCATGCCTCGCCCGCTGCTTGCCTTGCTCCTCCTGTCTGCCTGCTCGATGGATGAATACACCATCGAGGAAGGCAAGCATTCCTCTACCAGCAGGGTCTCTCTGGTCTCGGGAACCAGCATGGTGTTCGACGCCGCCTTCGACGCATCGGCGATCTACGAGACAGTCGACCCCTCGAACCAGGCCGACATCAACAAGCTGATGGGCTTCAGCGACTGCAGCAGCCACCACCACTCCAACAGCGCACGCTTCGGCTGGCGATGGTACGACGACGAGCTCCAGATCCACGCCTACACCTATGCCGATGGCACCCGCAGCTACGCACTCCTCGGCAGCGTCGACATCGACTCGGTGGAGCCCTACCGCATCGAGATCGATGCGGACCGCTACGTGTTCACCTTCGACGGTGCGACCACGGAAATGGACCGGGGCTGCTCGGGCGACAGCCTCGCCAAGTACCAGCTCTACCCCTACTTTGGTGGAGACGAGACCGCGCCCCACGACATCACCATCCTCATCAACGAGCAGTAGTCCCACCCCGCAAGCGCCTGCGGCCAGGGCGCCAGTGCCGGCGAGACGGTCCTCCATGGGGCGCTCCCATGGAATCACGGGTGACCCAACCACGAAAGACTCCGACATCGTCGGAGCCTCCGGGGAGGGCGGGGTGAGGAAGCCGGCGCCCTCGGCGTGGACCGCTCAGTTGCAGGCGTCTTCGTTCCAAGCGGCGCTGTTGTTGTCTTCGTTGCACTCGTTGTGCGCCCCGAAGCCAGTGCCGTCGTCGTCCACCATGACCACGAAGCCATCGGCACCCAGCTCGTCGAGACCGAGCAGGAAGATCATGGGTGGCAGGCGCTCACCGGCCTCGATCGTGGCGGTGGTGGCCTGCACATCGACCAGGGTGAGCACGCCGCCATCGTCGGCGTACAGCGCCACATCGATGCCTGCAGGTCCGTAGATGGCACCGGTGTTGAACACGCTCACCCACACCTCCAGCTCCTCGTTGCCGCAGTCTTCGCAGACCCCGAGGATCTCCACCTGGAAGTCCTGTGCGGCGAGGGGCTCGGCCAGCGGGCTGCGCTGGGTGCGGAAGCTGTTGTCGAGATCCCAAGGCATGGCGGGACTGCCGGGCACCGACATGTCGTCTTCGATGTTGCCCGACCAGAAGGGCCCCTGGTTCCAGGTGGTGCGGGTGCTGGTCCACTCGTCGTTGGCCTCGCCCAGCACGTAGATGCCGTCCCAGCCGTCGAAGGCATAGTCGTTGGTGGCCAGGACCACCTCGGTGTTGCCGTCGCGGTCCACGTCGACCGGGACCGGCTGCTCGCGCAGGGTGCCCGAGGCGTGGTCTTCCTCCACCACCAACACGGTGCCATCGACCCCATCATGGATGCGGAACTCCTCCTCATCCGAGATGAGCAGCTCGAAGTCGCCGTCGCCGTCAAAGTCCCATGCGGTGCAGGGCGTGCCGTCGCTGGA
>CAJWOS010000391.1 GCA_913044235.1 uncultured Pseudomonadota bacterium | reverse complement strand
GTAGGCCTTCTGCAGCAGCTTGAGCACTTCGAGGTTGTCGCCCTCGATGAACACGTTTTCGGTCTGGTCGAAGTCGAGAGACGCTGCGCGGTCGGGAACGAGGGTTCCGGGTGCAGGCTGCCGGACGGCTTGGATGGCCTTGGACTTGCCTTTCCAGGAGAGGCCATACCGCTCTTCGCTGTCGTCTACCGAGTCACCGAGCACCCTGCGGAGGCGATCGAAATCGATGCGTCCTTCGCACATGACTTCCGGAAACAGCTCGGCGATGGCCTCTCGCCTCGTGGTGATGAGGTCTTCAGACGCGAGGGTGGCGCGGGAGCGGGATGGATCGGAGTCGGGCATGGGGTTGGGTGGAGTCACGGTCACACCGTGCGGAAGTGGGCGATGCCGTGGGACTTCATCTCGAGCATGGTGTTGCGGAGCAGAGCGTCGTCGCCTGCGAAGGCCTGGTCGAGGCACCACACCGACTCCGGACTCTGCTGCATCATGGCACGCAGCAAGGGAGTGGAGAGGGGGTTCGCGAGGCAGATCATCAGTCTTCCGCCGTCGACGGCATGCACGGTCTGGCCTTCCAGCTCCAGGGTCTCCACGGTGGTGGTGAGCCGGTGGCCCGCCTTGAGGAGCAGCTCGGCGAGCACATCGCCGGCAGCTGCGCCTTCACGGAGCACCGTCCGGTGGTGTTGCAGCTTGGTGGCGAGTGCTTGCGGCGCGCCGGGAGGGGCGGTCCAGGGATGGAAGTGCGACTGCGTGAGCCGAAACGCTCGCCACCCCACATCGAGGGCTGGGTGGGTGGCCTCGAGCTCGTGGGCGGCCGCCCGCAGGCGGGCCCGTGTAATGTGAGCGATGGTGGGCAGGTCGGGCTGATCGGTGGGCTGGGGCAGCTGCACCAAGAGGTAGGGGCGATGGTGTCCATCGGCGGCGTTGCACCGCAGTACCGCGTGTCCGGTCACGCCAGAGCCCGCGAAGAAGTCGAGCACGGGGCCGCCGTTTGGTGCGAGCAACGACACCAGACGCTCGACGAGCCGCACGGGCTTGGGGGTGTCGAAGACCTTTCGGCCGCCAAACAGTCGCTTCAGCTCGGTGGTGGCTTGCTTGTTCGTGCCCACCTGCTCGTGTTTCCACCAGGTGTCGGGTGTGAGGCCGGGGCGCACCTCACTCAGGAACTTCTTGAGCATGGGGCGACCGCTGCCATCGGCGCCGAACCAGATGCGGCCGTCGGTCAGCCACTCCTGATAGCGGGCTTTGTTGCAGCGCCAGTAGCGTCCGGGCGGAGGGGTGGTCACACGGCCGGTTGGCGTGGTGATGGCGAACTGGCCGGCTGCGTAGAACTTTCCTGCAGACAGGTTTTCCGGTTTCCAGGGCCCTCGTGGATCCTGGTCGGGATTGGTGAACTGGGCGTGCTGCGCTTCGGTTCGTGGATCCCGTCCCACCACGGCCTGATCGGCGTCTCGAGCGTACACGAGGATGTGATCGTGGGTGGCCGAGATGAACTTTGCGGTCATGTTTGCCACGTAGGCCTTCTGCCACACCAGGTTGGCCACGAAGTTTTCCGGCCCGAAGATCTCGTCGAGCAGGAGTCGCAGGTTGTGCACTTCATGGTCGTCTATCGACACGGCGATCAGGCCATCTTCGCGCAGCAGGTTCCGCGCTAGAAACAGGCGGGGATACATGAACGACAGCCAGCGGGAGTGGACCCGTCCGGTGCGGTCGGTGCTGGTGCTGGTGCGGGCGCCTGCGGCGTCGATCTGGCCGCTGAAGCGGAGGTACTCGCCCATGCCATCGCGGAAGTTGTCGGGGTAGATGAACTCCCGGCCCGTGTTGTAGGGCGGGTCGATGTAGATCATCTTCATCGTGCCCGAGTAGGCCTTCTGCAGCAGCTTGAGCACTTCGAGGTTGTCGCCTTCCACGAAGACGTTTTCGGTGCGCTCAGCACGCAGCGAGCCATCCAGGTCGGGGGTGAGCGTGCCCGTGCAGGGCTGCTGGCCGGCCCGCATGGCGGTGGAGCGTCCAGCCCAGTGCAAGCCGTAGCGCTCCTCCGAGGCAGGGGTGGTCTCGCCCAGGATGGCTCGGAGTCGGTCGCAGTCGAGCGCACCCTCGGAGAAGGCCTCGGGAAAGAGCGCCTGCAATGCATCGCGTCGGTCGGCGAGTGGCTCGGCCGAAGGGAGCGTGGGGGATTCAGGCGGAGGGACTGGGAGGCTCATGGCGCCGTCCGGGCGGGCGTGAAGGAGCGTAGAGAAAGAGTCATACGGTGCGGAAGTCTTTCACACCATGCGCGTGCATCTCCAGCACGGTGTTGGTGAGGAGCTGATCGTTGTCGGCGAAGCCTTGGTCCAGGCAGATCACCCGCTGGGGCGACGCCTCCATCATGGCCCGCAGCACGGCGGTCGTGATGGGGGAGGCGAGACACACCAGCAAGCGGCCCTCTTGGACCGCATGGACGGGATGTCCGCCGAGCAGGCAGGTGCGTACGGGTGTGTGTAGGGGCAGGCCCTCTCGGAGGAGGATCTCCGCCAGAATGGCGTCAGGGATGGCATCCTGCGCGAGGTGGGCTGCATGTTGTTCGAGCGGCGGGGCGAGGGGAGGGTGCGCGGGTGCGGGCCAGGCTGCGAAGTGTGAAGCGGCGAGGCGAAAGGCCTTGAAGCCGATGGAGCCGGTGTTGGTTCCCGCTGACAGCTGCTCGGCGGCGGCGCGGAGGCGGGCGCGGGTGACGTCGGCGATGGTGTCGAAGCGCCCGGTGGCGCAGGGCTCGGGAAGCTGCACGGTCAGGAAGCGTCGGTTGCCGCCATCTTCGGCATTCTGCTTCATCACGGCATGCCCCGTGGTGCCGGAGCCGGCGAAGAAGTCGAGCACCAGATGGTCGGCGTCTGGATCGGTGGCAAGCTGCAGGACTCGCTGCACAAGGCGCACCGGCTTGGCGGTGTCGAAGCCGCTGTCGGGAACCAGTGCCTGCAGCTCGGTGGTGGCCTCTTGTGTGGATCCCACCTCAGAGTGGTCCCACACGGAGCGTGGCACCACACCGCGTGCCTCGGCGAGGAACTTCTTTACGCGTGGTCGGGCCGTGCCGTCTGCGCCCCAGTAGATGCGGTCCTCTTTTGCGAGGCGCTGCATCCGATCGGGGGAATACCTCCAGACGGCGGTGGTCTCCGGCCACACGGACTCGCCGGTGTGGGGGTTTTGGATGGCGTAGTAGAGGTTGGGTCGCTGGGCGCGGCTCTTGTTGCAGGTGAGTGTGGCCGAGCTCCAGGGGCCGCGGGGGTCGGCGTCGGGGTTGCGGTAGAGCGCACGCTGGGCGGCGGTGCGGGGCAGGCGGTTCGGGCGCCACACTGCCTTGGAGCGAGCGTAGACCAGGATGTGGTCGTGGTCGTTGCTGAACCAAGCGGCATCGTTGGCGGGGGAGACCTTGCGGCGCCAGGCGAGGCTGGTCACGAAGTTCTCGGGGCCGAACACCTCGTCGAGCAGCAGTCGGAGCGTGTGCACCTCGTGGTCGTCGATGGTGATGAAGATCGCACCGTCTTCTTGCAGCAGGTTCCGCGCGAGAAACAGTCGTGGGTACATCATCGACAGCCAACGCGAGTGGATGCGGCCGCCTCGCTCGGTCGACGTGGTGGTGCGCTCCCCCGAATCGTCCAGCTGCCCGGTGTAGCGGAGGTAGTCGCGCAGCCCGTCTCGATAGTTGTCGGGGTAGATGAATTCGTGGCCCGTGTTGTAGGGAGGGTCGATGAAGATCAGCTTGGCCGATGCGGTGTAGGCTTTTTGGAGCACCCGAAGCACCTCGAGGTTGTCCCCTTCGATGAACACATGGTCGGTGTCTTCGAAGCCCACCGATGCCTTGGGGTGGGGTACCAAAGTGGCCGTGCTCGGCTGTCGCGCAGCATGAATGGCGGCACGCTTGCCATGCCACTCGAGCCCAAACCGCTCGCGGCCTGGCACGCTGGAGGCCGCGGGATGGCTGGGATGGTCGGGGCTCACTGAGGCTTCCGCAACGCGAGGGTGTAGCACCGAAAGGCGCCCCCACCGCTCCAACCCACAGCCGTGGAGATGCCTCCCGGGTCCGCTCCGGAGACCACCTTCTGCAGGCGAGGCAGTGCATGGCTGATGCAGTGGTCGCCCCGCTCGATGGCGATCCAGCGGCGACCGAGCTTGTGGGCGACCGCAGCCGTGGTGCCGGAGCCGGCGAAGGCGTCGAGGACGAGGTCGCCTGGCTGTGTGCTCAGCTCGATGACCCGCCGAATCAAGGCCTCCGGTTTTTTGCTGTAGCGAAACGCGACCCCGCCTTCCTTGTTGAGGTTGATGGTGGAGATGTCGGTCCACAGGTCGCCCAGGTATTCTTCGCAGTGGTCGGAGAGGAAGAGCATCTGCTTGCCCTCCCACCAGATGTAGGTGAGCCCCTTGGGGGAGATCACTTTGGCGGTGGTGGTGGGGAACGACAGCCGGGCGAGCATGCGGTTGTTGGTGCGGTACACCACCCGGTGGCGCTCCTGGAGCTGGAAGGCTTGTACCGAGGCGGCATCCGTCTTTAGTCCCGCTTCCTTCATGAAGGTCTTGATCCGCACAATCCGCCAAGATTCTGGCGCATCATCGGGGTTTTCGATGATGCTGGTGTAGTACTTCAAGTACTTTGCGAGTCGCTCGGGTGGCTTCGTGACGCGAATCGGATGGATGGAGACATTGGGGCGCTTGCCGTACACCAGGATGAACTCCTTGAGCTTTGGCAGGCGCTTGTCGACGTGCTTCATCTTCACGCCGGAGACTTCGCTCATCTTCACGGTGATGAGGTTGACCCGGTTGGGGCGTCCGAAGACCTCGTCCATCAGCACGTGCAGGTAGGCGAGCTCGCGGTCGTCGATCTGCACGAAGATGATGCCGTCTTCGTGAAGCAGGGGCTTCATGCGCTCCAGGCGGTCGCGCATCATCGACAGCCAGGCGCTGTGCTGCACGCCGTCGGAATAGTGCTCAAAGTCTGAGCCGGTGTTGTAGGGCGGATCGATGTAGATGCACTTCACCTTGCCTGCGAAGTCGCGTTCCAGAGCTGCGAGTGCAAGGAGGTTGTCGCCGTGGATGAGCATGTTTGCTCGCGGGCCAGAAGTCGGCCCCGAGTCCGGTGTGCCGCACGATGACTCCGGACGCTCCACGAGGGTGTGTGGCTCCACCGGTTCGCGCTCGTCCTTGTCGATCCAGGTGAGCTCAAGCGGTTTGGAGCGGCGCTGCATGGAAGTCGACCTTCGTGCGGGAGCGAGGGGGGCGCGCAGTGTACCGAGTCGAGTCGGGAAGGGGAGGAACCGAGCCCGGCTCAGGACCCGGTGGGCTCGGAACGCGAGGCGCTGGGGGCGAGGTGGAAGAACCGAAAGCCCCCTCCTCCCCGCCAGTCTACGGCGGCCGAGATTCCGCCGGGATCCTCTCCGTCGACCACCCGCACCATCCGTGGATGGGTGTGGGTGAGGCAGTGCGCTCCGAGCTCCACCAGGATCCACCGCCGACCCATCTTGTGGGCGACCGCGCCCGTGGTGCCGGAGCCGGCAAAGGAGTCGAGCACCAGGTCGCCGGGATCGGTGGCGATGTGGAGGATGCGCTGGAGCAAGGCTTCAGGCTTGGGGGTGCCAAAGGGAGCGGCATCGGGAAGGACCCGCTTCACCTCGGCCTTCGAGGTGCGGTTGCTGCCCACGTCGGTGTGGAACCAGATCGACTCTGGCGGGCGGGTCTGATTGGTCTTCGCATAGATTCGGTAGTTGGGCGACCATCCCCGGCCGCGGCTGCGGGTCCACTCGATGCGCGCAGACTCGCGGGCCACCTTCTCTCGGCTCCA
The DNA here is from genome assembly GCA_913044235.1 of uncultured Pseudomonadota bacterium. Taxonomy (GTDB): domain Bacteria; phylum Myxococcota_A; class UBA796; order UBA796; family UBA2385; genus CAJWOS01. Next base: position 1,215 of record CAJWOS010000391.1, on the reverse strand, counting down.
GCGCCAGGCCCCGTCGGTGCCGTCCTGGCGCTTGGGGTACACCTCGGTGCCATCGGGAGCGGTCATCGAAAAGTAGAGGTTGGGCCGGGCCGCGCGAGTCTCCCCCTGGCCCCCCATCGCGCGCAGCGGCTTGAGGTAGTAGGCGCGGCCGTTATCGTCGCGCCGGTTGTAGTGCTTGGGCAGTTCCGTCACGGGAAGCGGATTGAATGACGCGTGCTCGCGGTTCTTGGAGTAGACGAGTACGAAGTCGTGCCGCGAGGAGAGGAACTGCGCGTCCATCCGTGGGCTGTCGGCCTTTTCCCAGACCACCGTGCCGATGAAGTTCGCACGGCCGAAGACCTCGTCGGCGAGGACCTTGAGGTAGTGGGCTTCGTGGTCATCGATCGTGATCCAGATCGAGCCGTCTTCGGCCAGGAGTCGGTGCAGCACCACCAGCCGGTCGCGCATCATGGACAGCCAGCGGGCGTGCGCCACGTCGTCATCGTAGTGCTCGAAGGTCTGGCCGGTGTTGTAAGGCGGGTCAATGAAGACGCACTTGATCCGCGCGGCGTATTGCGGCTCGAGCGCTTCGAGTGCCAGGAGGTTGTCGCCTTGTATCAGCAGGTTTTCGCGCGGGGCGTCTGGCCGATCATCGGTGGCTTGGTGGGACAGTGCTCGCTGCTCTACGAGCGTGCGTGGCGCCGTGTGGGGTCGCGTGTATTTCTCCGACCAAACGAGCTGCGGCCGCGTGTGCTTCGGGGGCATGGGGGGCGGCTCCGGCTGTGGTCCACTGTGGGTTTAGCGTGGGGGGCGCGCACCGGCAGGGGCCCGGGCAGGGTCTGCCAACAGGGCGGTGCGGGAAACAGCTCGAAACAGCGGGGCGCCGCGTATGCGCGTAGGGTGAAGTGTCCGACCGCCAAGACGGTTGGGGGTGGAGGTTGCACAATGCAGGGGATGAAGCGAGCACATGGAATCGTGGGGTGGCTGGCACTCGTGTGGGCTGTGGCCCGGGCGCCGATCGCGGCAGCCAGTGAGAAGGTTGACCGACCGGATGGGTCGGTCGCGAGCGCGGAGACCCTGCCAGACCTGCCGCTGCGGCAGGTGGAGCGCATTCGGCGCACCCACAAGGCCGGTGTGGTCGGCTCGGTGATGGTGCCTTCGGGCGCGCTGCTCCTGTTTGGCGGTGTGCGGGCGTTCGATGCAGCCTGGGGCTACGACCGTACGTTTGATCGCTGG
>CAJWOS010000390.1 GCA_913044235.1 uncultured Pseudomonadota bacterium | reverse complement strand
CGGTCTACGGTCACGTTCTTTTCGGATCAGGGCGCGGCATATGTGCTGCGCGTGGACGATGTGCCATCGACCACTGGATACGGCGACCCGATCCAGAAGCACTTCCGCTTCAGCGACGGGGAGCGCGTTGTCGGGGTGTCCACATCCGATTCCCGCGGGCGCCCAGCAGTTCCCGAGCCTGAGCCTGACGCCGAGCCGTCGGAAGCAGCACCGCATGGGGTGGCCCTCACCCGCTTCGGTCGGATCATTCGGTTTAGCCTGTCCAGTCACGCGGAGGTCTCGCAGCGCAGTGGTCGTCGCTACGCCCGCGTCGCGAAGGGCGACCGGGTCCTTCGAGTCCTCCCAAGCGCAGGCCACGAACACGCCAGCATCGCGACCCGCGGTGGCAACGCCCTGGCGTTTCCAGTGGCAGAAGTGGGCATCTTGAAGGGTGCGGGCAAGGGTGTCACGGGCATCAAGCTCAAGCCCGGCGACGAGGTTCTTGCATACGACCTTGTCGGCGAGCTCTCCGCCGGCGTGGAAGTCACCACCACACGCGGTCGCGAAGTCGTCGTGAGCCCGAAGCGCTACGGCGGCTCTCGTGCCGGACGCGGACAAGCCGTGATGAAGCGTGGTGGTTTCCAGGACTGGGCACCGCCCCTGGAACGGTTGGACCTGATCTTCGGCCAAGGGGAGGAGTGAGATGAGCGCGTCCTACACCGCCAGCAGCATCTCGGTACTCGAGGGCCTTGAACACGTGCGGAAGCGTCCGGGCATGTACATCGGAGGGACCGACCGCGACGGGCTGCATCACCTGGTTCGGGAAATCGTCGACAACTCCGTTGACGAAGCCATCAACGGCTACGCCAGCGCAATCCGGGTCTGCCTCTCGTCAGACGGCCGCACCATCACGGTCGAAGACAACGGCCGCGGCATCCCGGTCGACATGCATCCAAAGCTGAAGAAACCCGCGCTGGAAGTCATCCTCACAAAGCTGAACGCCGGCGCAAAGTTTGATGGCGGCAGCTACATCACTTCGGGTGGCCTCCACGGAGTCGGCTCAAGCGTGGTGAACGCTCTCTCGGAACGCCTGGTGGCAACCGTGAAGCGAGACGGCTTCTCCTGGCGGATGCAGTTTCGGCGGGGTCGTACACGGGGAACCCTTGAAAAGTTGAGCGCCGCACGCGGAACCGGCACCACCATTCAGTTCACCCCCGACCCGGAGATCTTCGGAGACCAGACCTTTGAGCCAGACGCCATTCGGGAACACCTTGAGGTCTCGGCCTACTTGAACAAGGGGCTGCGGATCGTCTTCCAAGACGACCTCTCCCGTGCACGGCATGCGATCCAACACGATGGCGGCGTAGTGGACTTCCTCAACGCCCAAATCCAAGATGGAGGCGCACAGAACTCCACCGGTCAGATCTTCCTGCTGGAGCGAGAGTCCGAGCCTCGGCTCGACGTTGCACTGTGCTGGACCGATGCCCCACGGGAGCGCATCCGTACCTTCGTGAACGGCATCCCCACCCGCCAGGGTGGAACCCATACTCAGGGAATCAAAGACGCCCTTGCGAAGGCAATTCGGAACTATATCGCCGTCCACGAGGCTGCGATTCCTCGCGGGGTGAAGATCGCCGCAGAAGACATCCGAGAAGGGGTCTTCGCCATCGGCTCGATCTTCCTCCCAGAGCCCCAGTTCCAGGGACAGACCAAAGACAAGCTCAACAATCCAGAGGTCCGCGGCCAGGTCGACAGCATCATCCGCGTCGAGCTTGAGCGGTGGCTTCAAGAGAACTCCAGTCTCGCAGACGCAATCCTCGCCAGGATTGTCCTCGCAGCCCGCGCTCGCCAGGCCAGCCGAGAAGCCACCACCAAGGTGCGCCGCAAGTCGGCCGTCAGTCGTCGCCTGAACCTTCCCGGTAAGCTCGCGGACTGTTCCTCGAGTGATGCTCGTCGCGCCGAGCTGTTCATCGTCGAGGGCGACTCCGCAGGCGGCTCCGCGAAACAAGGTCGAGACCGCACCTTCCAAGCCATCCTGCCCCTCCGAGGCAAGGTGTTGAACGCGGAGCAGGCCACGCACCGGAAGGTGATGGCGAACAACGAGCTCTCCGACATCGTGAAGGCGCTCGGCTGTGGGCTGGGCAAGGACTTCTCCGCCAAGCACCTGCGCTATCACAAGATCATTCTCCTCATGGATGCCGACAGCGACGGCCATCACATCGCCACCCTCCTTCTCACCTTCCTCTACCGCTACCTGCGGCCCTTGATCGACCAAGGCCACGTCTTCCTGGCACAGCCGCCGCTGTTTCGAATCGACTCCGGGAAAAAGTCATGGTGGGCGGCCGACGAGCGCGAGCGAGACCGCATCTTGAAGCGACTGCCGCCTCGCGCCCGGCCTGAGATCAGTCGCTTCAAGGGACTTGGCGAAATGATGCCGAAGACCCTATTCACAACCACAATGGACCCTCGCACGAGACGACTCCTCCGCGTCGAGGTGCCCGACGGCATGATGCTGGAGACCGAGCAGGTGGTGAGTGATCTGATGGGCAAGGACCCGAAGACTCGCTACCGCGAGATCATCCGCTGGATGGATCTTGTCCACGAGCTGGACATCTGAGGTGGCCGCTCGGCGCTGGGTCTCCCGTCTGGCTGCGCTCACGCTCGGCCTCGGCGTGCTCGCGGGCGCTGAATTGTTGCTGCGACTCGCAAACATCGCTTCGGGCACCACCTGGACGCCTCCTCGCCTGGTCTATGTGGTCCAGAATGGGGAAGTACAGGGAGAATTTGAGGCCCGCTCCGGCGCACATTTCGTCTCGGAGCCTCGACACGGGCGCCCCGGAGTGCGTACATCCCGCACCTATGCCCTGGGCTCAGGCACGGGCTTTCCGGTCAATGGGTCGATGCGAGACGAGCACTTCACCCAGGAGCCCGAATCCAATACGGAGCGCTACTTCGTGCTCGGCGGGTCAGCGGCCATGGGCCAGGCACCCGTCGCCGGTCAGTCTCGAAATCGGGTTCGGGCGGAGCGACTGCCAAATGGCGTGAGCGCTCTCCCCGACCAGCACGCACTGTCTGGGCAGCTCGAGCAGCGTCTGCGGGCCGCCGGTCGCACCGTGGAAGTGATCAACGCCGGGATGATCGCGCAGGACTCTGCAGGAGTGCTGCGAATTGCGCAAGAGGTGCTGCAGTACTCACCCACCGGGCTGGTTCTCTACCTGGGGAACAACGAGGGCATCGGACTGTCTTCGGGGATGGGCGAAGTCTCGGTGCCCCGAATGCAGCCGGTTGCCAGCGTGCTGCACACGCTTCGCCTCTACCGACTGCTTGCGGATCGACTCATCCCCGCAAAACAACGCCTTGCGGAAGCACCCACAGAAGTGGTTTCGGGCCTTCAACCCGAAGTTCTCGGCCGCATCACGCTGGCACAGTGGCGCACCGCCGGACAGCCACTGATGAACGATGGCACTCCCACGGACGACGTCTACGAAGCGCTCCTCGCACGCTTCGAGCACAACCTGCGGGCCATCGTGACCGCCGCTCATGCTCGAGGAGTGCGTGTCGTGATCGTGCCGACTCCACCACACCTCGGATACACGCCATTTTACTCGTCCACTCGACCCGGACTGTCCACCGCCGAGCTCAAGCAGCTCGAACAACTGGAGAAGGAAAGCCTCACAGCCCTCAAGCGAGGAAACCCGGAGCGCGCAATCCGGAGCGCCCGAGCAGCCGTCGCACTGGATGACTCAAGCGCGAAAGCCTGGTTCAATCTTGGCAAGAGTCTCAATGCCAATGGGGAGTACGCATCCGCGATCGATGCGCTGGTGCTTGCCCATTCGCTCGACTTGTCTCGGAAGCGGAGTCAGCCCGCTTTCGCGGAGATTGCCATCCAAGTTTGCGCCGACCTCGGATGCAGCGCTGCGAGCGCACATGAGCACATCCTCGAGACGGCAAGGCACGATGGGCTGGCGATCTACGAGTCCCGCTTCGGCGACCACGAACACCTTCACCCGGAGGGTAACGCCTGGGTGGCGGCCATCGTCTCCGACCTGCTGTTGGCCGAATGGAGGAAGGGCGGATAACTCCCCCCCGGTCGCCCGATACAAGGCGCGCTGGTAGCGGTCGGTAAAGCCGGGCCGGATAGGAAATACGGATGTTCCGTTGGTTGGTACAAATGCTGCGACTCGTCTGGGGCGAGCCCTCTGCCGGCCTGGAAGAGCCTTACGCGGCACGAGTCTCGGGCCCAGTTCCCGGTTCGGCACCAACGCTCGATGCCGAGCCGACACCGAAGCCTCCGCCCAAGGTACGAAGCGGTCAGGCGCTCCCCGTCGACCCGACCCCATCCGAGTCTGCGCAACCGCGGATCGTCCTCGCTGGGAATGGGCAAAACCGTGCACCATGGAAGGTCGTGCAGCCCGCACCGTCACTCGACCCGCTCGTGGTGCAAAAGTTCTTGAAAGAGCGGTTGAAGGCACTCGCTGAGGACACCAAACACGCCGCAGACGCGAAGTTCGTGGAGCGTCTGCTCGTGCAGCTCGGTCGAGACCAGCTCGACCTGCCTCCGTTCCCCGACATCGCGCAGGAACTCGACGAGTTGCTCAAGCAGACCACCACGGACATCTTGCAGATTGCCAGGGTGGTGGAGCGCGACCCCGGAATGGTTCGAAGGGTTTGGACGCACGCCCGAAGCGCGATGTATGCATCGGCGCCGCGGAGCCTGCACCATGCGGTCGCAAGGGTGGGGCTGGACGCCCTATGGCGAATCGGCATGTCGGTCTGCCTCAACGACACGGTGTTTCGGGTCGAGGGTATGCAGACCGCCGCAGAATCGGTCCGTCACCATGGAATCGCAACCGCCGAGATCGCAGCGATGCTGGGCGGTGAGCGTCGTGGCTCGCTGTACCTCGCAGGTCTGTTGCATGGCATTGGCGAGCTCATCATTCTCCAGGTGGCTGCCAACAAGCGGCAGCGCCCTCCATCACACAGCATCATTCGCCAAGTCTCCGACGAAGTCGGCAGCGCGATGGGCGTGCTGGTTGTGCACTCCTGGAAGCTCGATGAAACCGTGGTGGTGGGTGTCGGAAACTACGCATCGCCCTCCGATGCTCCAGGTCCCGGCCAGCGCACCGCCCGCATCGTGCGAGCCGCAAGCATCGCCGCCCACGCCAGCCGCCTCGCACGAGAAGGTATCGCACTGGAGTCGGCCGACCCTGTGGCTGAGATTCAGGAGCTGGGCTTCGACCCTTGGAAGGCACTGAACCGTGCCGAGGCCGTCTACAACGAGCTCTACGAGACAGCCGGACCTCCCTGAGCGCAACGCGTGTCGTCGCCACCGGCCGACCACCCGCACATGCCGACCGTCCGGCGCGATCACGACGCCGATTGCACGACTTGACCGGCATCCTCCACCCTCGGGGCAGGGGCCTCTCCTCGCCAGCACTGCTCAGCACGCGAGAGTGTGGCTTGCGCACTGCATGCGATTCCATCGTATCGACTCAGAGCTTCGAGACCGCCCGAGTCCGTTCCGGTGCGCCCCTCGTCGGCAGACATCGTCGCCACAACCGAAAGATGCACCATGCGGGCAAACGGAATGTGCTCGGGTACCGCTCGCTCGGGCTGGGGCCAAAAGCCCACCCCAGCGGCGACTTCATCACCAAAGCCCCACGCCCGAGCCATCAACACCCCAAATCCGCAGGAGTGGTCGCGCAACACCCGACGAATCCGGGCCTGACTGGGATGATTTTTCCCGGACTGCGCAGCCGTCCGCCATATGTACAAGCCACCAGCACTGTGAAGCATGCCTGCAAGGTAGGCGTCGCCGCGCGGGTCATCCGCCATCCATGCCGCGACCTTGCCCGCCACCAGTCCCTGCGCGCGCAGCTGCTCCACACGACGCTGATAGCGGCCAGCGCGAAAAACGGGCGCATGGACACATGCTGCCATCCCGATCCGCCACAAGGCGTCAAACCCAATCCGCGCGATTGCATGGTCGAGGTCCGCGACGCCACGCGCAAACAATGCCGAGTGTGCCGCGGTCCAGACCCGGCGCAGGAGATCGGGATCTCCCGAAACCAGGTCCATCACTTCTGAGAGCGGTGGACTCGGACGCCGCAACAGCCGGTCAAGCCGCAGCGATACGTCGGGAAAGACAGGAAGCTCCAGCCGCTCCGAGCCGAGACAGCGTACCAATCGCCCGAGGAACCGAGCGTCAGCCTCCGCTTCGGGCGTGTGCAACGACTCGACCTCGTCGATCTGCTCCAGCAGGTCGCGCAAAATCGCCGCCCGAACGACGCCCCCGTCGAGGTCGGGGGCCGGGCACCACGTGGTCCACGGTGGGTCGATCCGCGAAGCACTCGATGCCGGACGGGATGGCACGGTCGCCTGAAGGGTAGCCGTCAGAGGTCGCGCCTCCACCAAAGGCGACCGCAACCCCAGCCACACGAGAATCTCGCGAATATCTGCTCCAAACATGCTTCCACCCCAGGCATTCGCCCCGTGTGCCGTGCGCAAGAAAACCGTTCAGGGCAGACTCGCCGTCCCGCACGACTTACCGCCCTCGCCGCTGCCGCCGCTGCCGCGCGTTGTCCCGTGCCGTAGCATGTCGAAGCTGCGCCATCGAAAACACGTCGTATTCACCGATGGGGTCGATGATTTCTTCCCAGTCACGCTGCAGCCGAGGGCTGTAGAGGACTCCTTCCCGGTTCGGCCGCCAAGCAAAGCCACCCTCAACCAGAAAGACACCACCCTCGACCACATCTCGGTGGTTGTCGAGGAAGGCCACAATCTCGTAACCACGAACTGGAACTGGGCGTGTGGAGCGGTCGCCACTCACAGGACCATTCAGGGGAATCTCAATCTCCACATGCACACCTGCTTTCAGACACTGCATCGCCTGAGCTGCGTGGATTGGGGTTGGGGTGGCTAGGATCGCGGCCTCAACTCCCGGAAGGGCCAGCGCCTGATCTAGATCTGTCATCGCATGTGGAATTCCATACTGTGCCGCAACGGCTTGAGTCCACTCCAAAGGCTGCCCCACCAGCGCAACGACCT
>CAJWOS010000389.1 GCA_913044235.1 uncultured Pseudomonadota bacterium | reverse complement strand
GTGGCGGTCGAGAAGGCTGTGAAGTGGTTTACCGATCACGGCTACTTGGGGTGAGGCTCGCGTCACTCGCTGGCTGTGCGATGGTCCTGAGCCTCGGGTGCAAGGCCGAGTCGGTGGGCGTCGAGATTCGTCGTGGTGGTCCAGATGCCATCTCGATGGAAGACATCCGGCGGGATGTGTTGCTGTTGGAGGCACAACAGCAAGGGCGCGCTTCTGGCATGAAGCGCCCTGAGGCTGGCTGGCAGGGACTCACCGACCGCTTGCAGCAGATGAAGACCGTTCCGGCGTTTGGTCAGTCCTACCGGGCCGCTGCGCCAGCGGTCGTGATCTGCAGTCAGAAGCGTGGGACAGGGTCGGGGGTCGTGCTGTTGGCTGTAGAAGACGACCCAGCGGAGCCTGGGGGTTCCACCGCTGCCCTTGCGATGCTGATCTCGCTCGCCAAGGCTTGGGACACACGACTTCCGCCCGCCCGGACGATTCTGTTCTGCGCGTGGGAAGGTTCTGCGGGATTCGAGGCGCTCGTGGCAGCGCCACCGGTGCCTTGGGGCACGGTACAGACCGCATTGTTGCTCGGTGAGACCGAACGGACGGTTCCGGAAGTGGCGTTTGACACGACGGCACTCGGATTCTTGGGTCCGGTGCTCGGCTTGGACTTCCAGGCCGTTCAGCAGCGCACGCTCGAGGTCGACGAGGACCTGCGGCGGAGGGTTACCGCCGCCCCTTGACTGGGTCTTGGGGCCAGGCGGGATCTTTTGCGGCAGAGTGCAGTCCCTCTTCCCAGGCCGTGATGCGAGCCTGCAGGGCCTCGTGCTGCGCGGAGACGGCCTTCATCCGCACCTGGAGTGCGGTCGCTTCGGCTTCGAGGGTTTGCTCACCTGCATCCACGCGGCGTCGGGCACCGTCCATCTCGGCAGTGAGTGCACGTGCCGCGGTCTCGAGGGCCTTTGCCTCTTGGGCGATTGCGGCTGCTTCCTCGGCGGCATTGGCCGATGGGCTACCAGCGGTTGCAGGTCCTTCGCTGTCGGCCGCGCATGCGGCGAGAGCGGTGGCGAGCAGAATCACAGATCGAGGGGTCGTGTGCATGATCGGCGGCTTAACGTGTGCCAGCGTCCCTGCGTCTTCCGAGGTCCCATGCAAGTCCAGGCATCAGCGCTCCGCGGTCGGGAGATTTATCGCTTGCTCACCAGCATCGTGGTGCCTCGCCCCATCGCTTGGGTGGGGACCCGCTCGCTTGGAGGGGTCGACAACCTCGCGCCTTTTTCCTTTTTCATGGGCGTATCGAGCAAGCCCCCAGCCGTGGCCATTTCGGTGGCTCGCGCGGGTCGGGATCGCTTGAAGGATACGGGGCAGAACATCTTGGACACCGGCGTGTTTACCGTGTCGATCCCATCGGCTGGTCAGCTCGAACAGGTGGCAGCTACGGCGGCGCAGTTTCCTGGGGGCGTGTCAGAGTTTTCGCAGGTGTCTCTGACCCCCTGTGCCGGCACGCAGGTGAACGCGCCATATCCAAAGGAGGCAGGCGTTTCGCTGGAGTGCCGCTGCATCCACACCCATGACCTCGGAACCACCCATCTAATCGTGGGTGAGATCCTCGTGTTTCACCTCCAAGACCACCTTGTGCGCAACACAGACGGCAGAATGTTGGTGGATGCTGGAGCACTGGACCCCCTGTCCCGACTCGGGGGTATCGACTACGCCACCCTCGGACCTCGCCTGCAGGCGGTGGTCCCAAGTGTGGAGGACTGAAGACTGGTGCGTGCTGTGATTGCCGTTGTGGGAGTGATGATGGTCGGTTGCGCATCCGGGCCGTCGGATGCGGATGCGTATCGGAACGCCTTGGTCACGGCCGAGACCTTTGCAGCGGCACGGACGGCTTGTTCGGGCATCCAAGAGGCTGCGGCCCGGGGAGACTGTCAGGTCACGATCACCGAGCGCTTCGAGCGACTGGACCCGGCGGACTGTGCGCATGTGACCGACCCGATGTGGCTCGATGAGTGTCGGTTTCTCCTCGCCGAGCGCGTGGGGAAGACCGGGAACATCGAGCGCGCAATTGCCATTTGCAACCAATCGCGATTTCGCCGCCACTGCTCCTGGCACCTCCTTCAAGATGGCGTGGAGGCCACGTTGGAGGTGTCGCCAAGGGAGGCCGAAGCGGTCCTGGAGCTCTTCGGTCAAGTGGATGCGCTCAAGGATGCTCCATTTCAGTTCTGGCGGATTCGATGGCGAGAGTGGGGTGGCGCGGGTCGCTCAGCCGATGAGATGGACTGTGAGGGGTTGCGCCACCAGCGTGGGTGCGAGGAGGCGCTCTCGAGACATGTACGGGAGATGTTGCACCGCGTGTCTCGGACCGATCCGAGGCGGATGTGCGCGCTGCCTCGTGGAGAACGGGTGCGCAATCGAGACACGCCCGGCTGGATTCTGGGCCCGCTCACCACCCGAGCAGAAATGGAGTGGGAGGCGGAGTGGTGTGCCGGAGCTGCGCCCGTGGAGTCCGAAAGGCTGCAGTCGGAGTAGCGATGGTGTGGATGACGTGTGGCCCCTTGGGCGGCGCTCACGTCTGAGTCTTCGAGATGAGCCAGTCGGCCAGTCGCTGGCTTTCATCCCGGGTCATGACTTTGGGCGCAGGATCGGCCAGCCGCGCACGAATTGTCGTTGCGAGGCGTGATCGCCACACGGGGGGTGGATCCTCAGGTCGGAGATGCACGGATCGGTCCCCACGGGACGCCAGCTCGCGTGTGATGAATCGCGCCTCGGGAAAGGCGCCGCGGGGAATCCATACGAGCTTGGTTCCAGAGAGGGCTGTCTCAGCGAGGATGCCGTAGCCGGGCTTGGTGAGCACGACCTCAGATGCAGCGACCAACTGGGGGTATGCAAGATCGTCCACGTAGAGGCAGTCCGGTCGTTCCAGAGGCTGAAACGGTGGTGCCATGACCCATTGAACCCCGTCGATCACGGGGAGTCGGGCATCGAGCTGGTCGAGACCAAAGCCGCCGAAGCTCACGAGCACCCGCCCGCGGGGCCATGCTGGTACGTGCCGGGCAATGCGGCCCACGAGACCGAACTGGGTCTCTGAGGCAAATCCCGGCATCCCCGGACCTGGCCACAAGACGGCTGCTGGGTGTGAGGCTTGCCACTGAGCGAGTCGCTTCCCCCACCCTTGGAGTGCGGGGTAGTGGGCGTAGGTCCACGGCCACGTGAAGTTGCCCACGGCAACGGCCGAAAGATCCGCCCTACGTGCAGCTTCGAGGGCCGCCGGTGGTGTGTCAGCCACCACGAGTCCCACGTCTGCATGGGCGAGCGCCGATGCCAGAGCGTCGACGGCGCGGTCGGAACATCGCTGGGCCAGTGCATGTCGCGTGGCCGGAATGTCTTCGGTCAGGCTGTCGGACTGAACGATGCCGACGTCGGCAGTCCAGGGCACGATGGAGGGTTGTGGAAGCCAGGCCTCGACCACGGAGCGTGGCGCTTCGGTGAACAGGACTGGCTCCACGCCTCGAAGTCGAAGCGCTCGGGCCACAGCGAGCTGACGGGTCAGGTGCCCGAGTCCGTGGGCGCTGCAGACGATGGCGATGCGCATGAGGTTCCGGGGCAAGACAAAGCAGCGCCGGACCGCGGCACGGTCCGGCGCGAGTTGGCTGCGAGGCGGTTCAGGTCGCGAGCAGAGCCGGCGTCTCGATGTACCGCCGGACGGCTTGCAGGAACTCCGCACCCAGAGCGCCGTCGACCACGCGGTGGTCACATGTGAGCGTGACCTTCATCCGCCAGCCTACGGTGAGGGCGCCATCGACGACCACGGGTTCTTGCTGCATGCTTCCCACAGCCAGGATCACCGCTTCGGGAGGGTTGATGATTGCAGTGAACTGCTCAATACCCATCATGCCTAGGTTCGAGATGGTGAACGTGCTGCCCTGATACTCGTCGGGACCGAGCTTGCGGTCGCGGGCACGTGTGGCCAGGTCGCGAGTCTCGGCGGCAATTGCAGCGAGCCCCTTCTGGTCGGCGTTCCGCACCACAGGGGTGATGAGCCCGTCTGGAAGGGCGACAGCCATGCCCACATGCACCGCACCATGGCGGGTGATTGCATCTTCTGCCCAGGATGCGTTGACTGCCGGAACATCGCGGAGAGCCTTTGCGCACGCCTTCATCATCAGGTCGTTGTACGAGACCTTGACCCCAGCCGCTTTGAGCTGGGAACGGAAGGGCACGAGGCTGTCGCAGTTGAACTGGGCGGTGAGGTAGAACACCGGAGCATCGAGCCAGACCGCTTTGAGACGGCGGGCGATGGTCTTGCGCATCTGGGAGTTGCGGACGACTTCATCGGCCGGGCCGGTCGCGGCAGCAGGCGCGGCGGGTCGAGCGTGCGCCTTCTCCACATCTTCCCGCAGCACGCGGCCACGGGGACCGGTTCCGGAGACGGTGGAGAGGTCGACACCGAGCTCTCGGGCGGCGCGACGAGCGGCCGGTGCGGCGCGGACGGAGCGTGGCGGATCGCCAACCTCGGCTGCCGGGACTTCGTACACGAAGGACGGCATTTCCATGATGCTCTCGTGCACATCACGGCCGGCCCAGGACGCCGCAGACAAGCCAACCCGAGCGGCCACCGCCGGTGACGGTGTCGGCGCGGGTGTGGAAGCGGGAGCGGGAGCCGCGGCGGGATCTGGCGATGTATCGGCCGGTGCTGCAGCAGCCGGTGCGGACGCAGCGGCGCGGGCTTGCTCGACCAGCGCGGCGATGTCTTCGTCGGCACTGGTGCCGATGATGGCGATCGGCGCACCGGCAGGAACCTCGTCACCTTCTGCGACCAGGATCTTGAGGAGTACGCCGTCGTCAAAGACCTCGATCTCCATCGCAGCCTTGTCGGTCTCAACCTCGGCGATCACGTCCTGGGGACTCAGCGCGTCGCCTTCGGCTTTGCGCCAGGCGAGGATGGTTCCCACTTCCATGGTGGGGGATGCCTGCGGCATCACGAAGATTTCGGCCATCAGGCCCTCCCGAGGACGCGGTTGATGGCGGCCAGGATCCGATCCGGAGACGGATTGACCAGCTTTTCGAGGTTGGTTGCATAGGGCTGCGGTACGTCGCGGTTGGTGACGCGCAGGACGGGGGCTTCGAGGTAGTCGAAACACGCCTCTTGGATGCGGGCAGCGATCTCGGCGCCGACCCCCGCGAAGAGGTGTCCCTCGTGCACCACCACGCAGCGGCCGGTCTTCGCAACCGAAGTGAACAGGGTCTTGTGGTCGAGTGGGCGCAGGCTGCGGAGATCGATGAACTCCACGTCCACACCCTGCGAGACAAGCTGGTCGACCACACCCATGCAGTTGAGGGCTTGCTTGCCCCACGTCACGAGGGTGACATCGCTGCCGGTCCGACGCACGTTGGCTTGGCCGAGAGGGATGATGAACTCCTCGTCAGGGACTTCACCCTTGACGCCGTAGGTCATTTCGCTCTCGAGAAAGACCACGGGATTGTCGTCGCGGATGGCAGCCTTGAGGAGCCCGTAGGCATCGTGGGCGTCGGCGTAGGTGACGACCTTGAGCCCGGGAAAGTGGGCATAGAGGCTGTCGACAGCAGTCGAGTGCTGCGCCGCGAGGTTTTCGGCGGCGCCGTTGGGGCCGCGGAAGACCACAGGCACGCTGAACTGGCCACCAGACATCTGGTAGATCTTCGCCGCGCTGTTGATGACCTGGTCGTAGGCCACGAGCGAGAAGTTCCAAGTCATGAACTCGATGATGGGACGCATGCCCACCATGGCTGCACCCACACCGAGACCGGCGAAGCCGCCCTCGCTGATGGGAGTGTCGACCACGCGGGTAGGGCCGAACTCTTCGAGCATGCCCTGACTCACCTTGTAGGCGCCCTTGTAGTGAGCGACTTCCTCACCCATCAGGAAGATGCGCTCATCTCGCTGCATCTCTTCGACCATGGCCCGGCGGAGGGCTTCGCGAATCTGGAGCTTGGCCATCAGGCACCTTCCTTTGCGTCTGGACGCTCAAAGCCGGGCACGAAGACGGTGCTGGCCTTTTCATACTTGAAGGTGGGAGCGTCGCTTCCCACGCCCATTCCGGTTTCCTGGGGAGCGTAGGTGTAGTCGTACAGGGTGGCTTCATCGGGAACTGGAGACTCTTCCGCGAAGCGCGCGGCGTCCTGGCACTCCTCTTCGACCGAGGCCTTGATGGAATCGAACTGCTCGGCCGTGATGCCGAAGTCGTCTTCGAGACGCTTGCGGGTGATCGTGAGCGGATCGGACTCCTTCACTTCGGCCAGCTCGCCTGTGGGGCGGTACTTGGCGGGGTCGGACATCGAGTGTCCGCGGTACCGGTAGGTGACAGCCTCCAGAAGCACCGGGCCGCTTCCCGCGCGGGCATACGCGGCGGCGCGGCCAACCTTTTCGCGTACCACCTCGGCGTCGAAGGCTTCAAAGCTCTCATGCGCCATACCGACACCGGCGGCCCGCAGGCTCATGTCGGTCAGAGCCGACTGCCGGTGGATCGATGTACCCATGGCGTAGAAGTTGTTTTCGCAGATGAAGACCACGGGGAGACGGTAGAGCTGGGCGAGGCAGAGCGCTTCGAAGAATGCGCCCTGGTGCGCGGCGCCGTCGCCGAAGTAGCAGACGCAGACGCTGTCGTCGCCACGAGCCTTGATGGCCCAGGCGATGCCATTGGCCAGCGGCACGTGCCCACCGACGATGCCGTAGCCACCGAGGAAGCGGGTGTCCTTGTCGAAGATGTGCATCGAGCCACCGTGGCCCTTCGAGGACCCGGTTGCTTTGCCATACAGCTCGGCCATGACCGATCGGGAACTGACGCCCTTGGCCATGGCGTGACCATGCTCGCGGTAGGCCGCCAGCCAGTAGTCGTCGTCGCGGGTTCCGGCGGCTGCGCCGACCGCGACGGACTCCTGCCCGATGTAGAGGTGGCAGAAACCAAGGATCTTTCGCTGGGTGTAGGCCTTGGCCGCCAGCTCTTCGAGTTCGGAGGCAATCTTGTCCCGTTCTAGACCTGTCAGGCGAGACAGCTGCAAGGCGAGAATGCCGCGAGC